>DATLWQ010000001.1:0-6510 GCA_035576225.1 Fimbriimonadaceae bacterium
AGACACTAAGAAAGTTATTCGACCAGAGCGACAAAGAGATCCGCGCGATTATGCCGATCGTCAACGAGATCAACGCGCTCGAAGAGGACACCGAAGCCCTCTCAGACGACCAACTCGCGGCCAAATCCGAGGAGTTCAAGTCGAGGATCAAGAACGGCGAGTCGCTCGAGAAGATTCTCCCCGAGGTCTTCGCGGTCGTCCGCGAGATCAGCAAGCGCACCCTCGGAATGAGGCAGTACGACGTCCAACTCGTCGGCGGCATCGTCCTGCACCAGGGCCGAATCGCCGAGATGAAGACCGGTGAAGGAAAGACGCTCGCTGAGGTCGCGCCGATCGTGCTCAACGCGCTCACCGGCAAGGGCGCGCACCTCGTTACCGTCAACGACTACCTCGCACGCCGCGACGCGGTCTGGATGGGCCCGATCTACCACATCATGGGCCTCTCCGTCGGCGTCATCCAGGGCCAGAGCCAGGACTCCGATGAACTCGGCGGCAGTTACATCTACGAGCCCGGCTACCAGCACGACGACCCGCGCTACATGAGCCTGCGGCCCTGCACCAGGCGCGAAGCCTATCTCCAGGACATCACCTACGGCACCAACCACGAGTTCGGCTTCGACTACCTGCGCGACAACATGGCGTTCCGGGTCGAAGACCTCTCGATGCGCGAACTCAACTACGCCATCATCGACGAGGTCGACTCTATCCTTATCGACGAGGCCCGCACGCCGCACATCATCAGCGGCCCGTCCTCACAGGACACCTCGGTCTACAAGAAAGTCGACACCGTCGTAAGGAAACTCAAGGGCGGCGGACCGGACGACCACGACGTCCCGGGCGTCCACTATGTCTCCGACAAGAAGTCGCACAGCGCCTCGCTGACCGAAGAGGGCATGGACCTCGTCGAGGACATGCTCAACCTCAACAACATCGCCGAGGACCCGATGCTGATGCACCACCTCAACGCGGCGGTCAAGGCGTACGGTCTGTTCGAGAAGAACACCGACTACGTCGTGCGCAACAACGAGGTCGTCATCGTCGACGAGAACACCGGCCGCATGATGTTCGGTCGCCGATACTCGGACGGCCTCCACCAGGCGCTCGAGGCGAAGGAGGACGTCCCCGTCCAGCGGGAGAGCCAGACGGTCGCGACCATCACCTTCCAAAACCTCTTCCGCATGTACAACAAGTTGTCCGGCATGACCGGTACGGCCAAGACGGAAGAAGACGAGTTCCGCAAGATCTACGGCCTTGACGTCGTCTCGATCCCGACGAACAAGCCGATGGTCCGCACTGACAACGAGGACGTCGTCTTCAAGACCCTCGACGTCAAGTACCGCGGCATCGCACGCGAGATCCTGCGCCTCTACACGAAGCAGCAGCCGGTTCTCGTCGGTACGCGCTCTATCGAAATGTCAGAGCAGGTCTCAACGAGGCTCACACCGGAGAACCTTCAGAAACTGATCCTCACCGACTTCCTCTTTGAGAAGATGGCGAACGAAAAGTCGGTCTCCAAGGCCGTAGGCGACGACTCCAAGAAGATCTACGACACGAACCTGACGGAACTCAACCTGAAGCAGATCACCAACGTCATGGCCGTTGCATCACTGCCAACCGACCCGCTCAAGCCGGCCTTCGCCGAGTGGTTCCTCGAAAAGTACGGCCTTCCGGACGAGAACAAGGAGTTCTTCGACGAGGCCCTTCGCCACGGTATCCCGCACAACGTCCTCAACGCCAAGTACCACGAGCGTGAGGCCGCGATCATCAGCGAGGCAGGCCGCAAAGGCGCCATCACCATCGCCACCAACATGGCGGGCCGCGGCGTCGACATTCTCCTCGGTGGCCGCGTGGCGGACGAGACCGTCGAACTGGCGCGCAAACAGGAGGCCGAGGACGGCGGCATCGCCAGCGAGTTCGCCGACACCTTCTTGAGTTTCCGCCGCGGAGGGAAGGAGCGCACCGCTCCGCCGCTGCCGAACACGGACCAGGAGAGAAAGGGCCTGGCAGAAGAGGTCGTCAACCTCGGCGGCCTGTTCATCCTCGGCACCGAACGCCACGAGAGCAGGCGCATCGACAACCAGTTGCGCGGCCGTTCAGGACGCCAGGGCGACCCCGGCGAGAGCCGATTCTTCGTCAGTCTGGAGGACCAACTCTGGAAGATCTTCAACCCGAAGATGCTGGAGAACCCGATCCTGCGCGCATGGCCCACGATGGAAGAGGTCCGCGCGCGCTTCATCACGGGGATGATCCTCAAGACGCAGGAGCGCATCGAGAACCACTTCTTCGAGGCAAGAAAGCACGTCCTCGAGTACGACGACGTGCTCAATTCCCAGCGCGAGCACATCTACGGCATGCGCCGCGAGATCCTCCTCGGCCGCGACTGCCGCAAGGACATCAAGAAGGGCATCCAGGTCGTCGTCGACTCGGCGATCGAAGACGCGTACTACTACGATGAAGAGGGCGCCCACAAGTTCGACCACGTCAGGGTCTATGAGCGGCTGTCCGAGATGTTCCCGCTCGTCGACTACGCGACGCTCGACGACATAAAGTCAAAGGACCCCGACACGCAACTCGCGGAGTTCTGCATCGGCATCGCCATGAAGGCGTACGACGCCAAGATCGAAAGGATCGGCGAGGAGATCATGGTGCAGATCGAGCGCCACGTCATGCTCCAGTCGGTCAACGACAACTGGATGGCGCACCTGCAGATGATCGACTACATCCGTGAGGGCATCGGGCTGCGCGGCTACGGGCAGGTCGATCCACTCATTGCCTACAAGCGCGAGACGCACGACCTCTTCGAGCACACGGAGAAGGCGATCTACGACCAGGCGGTCCGCATGATCTACGTCGCGGAGGTCCGTGTCGAACAGGACGAGCCGCAACAGCCGCAGCCGCAGATGCAACGCGTCGACACAGCGGCGATCACCACCGGCAACGGCCACTCGGACTTCAACCCGGACACGCAGGACTGGAGCAAAGTCGGACGCAACGACCCCTGTCCGTGCGGCAGCGGAAAGAAGTTCAAGGCATGCCACTACGGGTCGCTCCGCGCAGCGGGGAAGATCTAGTCAGGCGCCGGCCCGCGAGTCACGCGAGATAGTCGATGCTCGGCTGCCCGAGTCCGGATCGGGCCGAGGTGAGGCGCGCGTGCGAGTCCGTCATGCTGTCGCGGAGCCCCTTCAGCGCCGCGTCGGTCGACTCGAGGTCGCGCACGCCCGTCCGCGAGAGTTCGCCCAGCGTCGGCAGGACGCCGCCCGGTCCTCGCAGTCGCTTGTTCGTCTCGGTCAGGAGGTTGTTCACCGGGTTCGAGCCCGAGTTGCCGGTGTACGCCTTCACCGCCTTCTTCTGTTCAAACTTGAGTGGGCTGGCCAGAGGCGGGAAGATCTCTTGCTGGTCGAACCGCGCGAACCCGATGATCTCCCTGGCGACCTCGTCGGCGGTGCGGAGCAGCCGGATCGTCGCATAGGGCGGCTCGAACGCCTTCATGTTCGAGCGCAGGCCCTTGAGCGTGTCGTGCAGGAGCCCCTCGACCCTGTTGACGGTTCTGCCGGCGGCCTGGAGCCGCTGGGCCGTCTGCTGGAGCGACTGTTGCCCCCGCCAGATCTGGCCTTGGCTCGACTTGCCCTTCTCTTGGACGCGCTTGGATTCCTGCGCGCGACGGAGTTCGCGCACAGGTGTCAGGTCGACGGCGATCGTGTCGGCCTGCGTAATCAGCGGGTTGATGTTCAGTTCCAATTCGGCGCCTCCAGCAGTTCTAGCGGCTCCTCTGGGATCGTTGGCCCCCTACTGAAGGCGGTTCATGAGAAAAATGCCTGGCACGCCGGACATCCGGCACTCATGCCAGCCGGTCGAACTGCGAGGGGTCGCGCTCCAGCAGTTCACGGACCTCCGCAGGGATGCTGATCGCCTTGATCGGATCGCCTGCGGCAAGCACGTGCCACGTGTATCCGCTCGTGCACTCCTGCCCAGTGGTCTCGTTGATGATCTGGTATTCGAACTTGAACGCTGATCGCTTGATCTCCGTCAGGCTCACCCGAACGACGATCGTGTCGTCGTACTTGACTTCGCCCTTGTACCGGCTCCACACCTCGACCGCCGGAATCTTGTAGCCCTGCGCCTCCATGCTCTTGTAGGTGAAACCCCGGTCGCGGCACCAAGCGCCTCGTGCCTGCTCGTACCAGAGCAGGTAGTTGGAGTAGTACGCGTGCCCCATCTGGTCGGTCTCGCCATAGCGCACGCGGATGCGCTCCTCGGTGACGGCGTTCAGCATTGCGCTCTATCATGCACGAACCGCCATAGCGCAAGTCCCGGAACTCGGGACTGTGCTTCGCGGGTACCCTCGGCAGACACTGACCGAACTCTAGCCATGGATGGTCCGGCCCCCTACGTCCGGCTCGACCGGGTCGAAGTCAAGTACAGCGACGTCGTCGCTGGGCTGCGCGGCGTCTCGCTAGAGATCCAGAAAGGCGAGATGGTCTTCCTCTGTGGTCAGACCGGCTCCGGCAAGAGCACCCTCCTCAAGTGCCTCACGCGGGAGGTCCGTCAGACCAAAGGCAAGGTCAACATCGGCGGCCGCGACATCAGCCAGTTGCCCTCCAAGGACGTCCCGCTTCTCCGCCGTGAGATGGGCATCGTTCCGCAGGACTTCGGCCTTCTCCCCGGCAAGACCGTCTGGGAGAACGTGGGATACGCGCTCCGTGCCGTCGGCAAGACCAGGCGAGAGGTCCGCAAGGCGGTCCCCGAGATCCTTGACCGCGTCAACATCCTGCACCGCGCAGACGCGCTTCCGCACGAACTCAGTGGCGGCGAGCAACAGCGCGTCGCAATCGGCAGGGCCCTCATAAACAACCCTCCCTTGTTGCTGGCAGACGAGCCGACCGGCAACCTCGACCAGGTGCACAGCCTCGAAATCATCGACTTGCTCTCCGAACTGAACCTGCGGGGCGCGACCGTCCTGGTGGCGACCCACGACATGGCCATCGTCGCCAAAGCAGGCAAGCGCGTCATTCAGATGGAGTTCGGCAGGATCGCGGGGGACACCGCCGATGCTTGACCGAATCGAGTTCCTCATCATGGAGGCGTTCGTCTCGCTGAGGCGGAACACCTGGATGACCTTCTCGGCCGTCACCACGTCCGCGATGGCGCTCTTCCTCCTCGGCGGCCTCGGCATCGCGTACCTCTCCATCATGAGGTTCGCCGGCAACCTGCCCAGCAGGCTCGAGATGCGCGTGATGATGCAACTCGACATGCCTCGCGACCAGGTGGCCGCGATCGGCGAGAAGATCAAGGAGATGCCTGAGGTCGCTAACGTGCGCTTCATCAGCAAGGAGCAGGCCTGGAAGAAGATGCGCGAGGCCTACCCCGACGCGACCGCCGGTCTCGACAACGTCATGCCGGACGCCTTCGGAGTCACAGTCAAGGACATCGGCCAGATCGAACTCGTCCGCTCCAAGATCGAGCAGATCCCGGGCCAGGACGGCGTGGAGTACATGAGGGAGGAGTACCAGGTGATCGACCAGGCGGTCAGGTTCATCCGCCTTGCCGGCGCCGTACTTGGCGGAATGATGCTCCTGACCAGCGGCGTATTAATCTATAACGCCATCCGCCTGGCCTTTGTAGCCCGGCGCAGGGAGATCAAGATCATGGAACTCGTGGGTGCCAGCCGTTCAACCATTTGGTTACCGCTCTTGGTCGAGGGTGTGGTACAAGGGTCATTAGGGGGCGTCATAGCCGCGAGCGTGCTCTGGGCGGCCTTCGACATGGTTCAGGCGATGGCCTCCAGCCTGGCGTTCCTGGGAGAGCACCCGGCCGGCTACCCGGTCGTAATGGCCTTTAGCGTCCTGGTGAGCGTCGGTGCAGTGTATGGTTTAATCTGTTCGGCGATCGCCGTCCGGGCGCCACGGAAGGAACGATGAGGACGATTGCACTGCTGTTCATAGGTCTTGCGATGGCCATCCTGGTCGCCGCCCAGGACAAGAAGCAGGATTCCACTCAAAAGAACCCTCCGCAGGCGCTGCAGCGCTCGCTCAGCGAGGCGCAGAAAAAGCGCGAAGAGGTCCAGCGCAAGATCGACAAGGTCGACGCCCAACGAAAGGTCGTTAGGCGCGACATCCGCTCCGTCGACCGAGACCTCACCCGTGTCACCAGCGCCCTCGAGTCCACGAGCGACAAACTCGACACCTCGGTCTCACGCCAACAGGAACTCACGGGCGAACTCGAGATCGCGTCTGCGAAACTCACCGAGCAAAAGACACGAGTCGAAAACCGGTTGCGCCAGATCTACCGCCAGCCAGACCACAACGTCCTCACGCTGCTCGCTGGCTCGGAGTCGGTCGGTGACTTCGCCGAGCGGAAGGAACTGCTGCAACGGATCGCCGAGCGCGACAGGGAGATTTTCGAGGGCTATAAGCAACTCAGGGCAGAGATCGAGGACAAGCGAGTCGAGCAGCAGAAACTCATCAACCAGATCAGCGACCTCAAGTCTCAGCAAGAGGACAGGCAGAACGA
>DATLWQ010000002.1:0-3043 GCA_035576225.1 Fimbriimonadaceae bacterium
GCAGGGGCAGTTGGCTTCGGTGAACACCTCCTACGCTGCCCGCGACACGGCCTTCAACGCCGCCAAGGGCGCGACGCAGAACCGCGACGCCGCCTATTCGGCCGCGATCGAGACGATCGCCGGCTGGTCCAACCAGTGGCAGGCGCAGGGAATCGACCCGCAGATCCTCTCCGACCTCGGGCTGATCGTGCACGACACGACGCCGACCACCAAGCCGGTGTTCACGCCGAGCGGCATGACCGTGACGCTCTTTGCCGACGGCACCAACTGGGTCCGGTGGGAGCGCAACGGCAACGAGTACGGGATCAAGTTCGACCTGGAGGTCGCGTACGACGGCTCCAACGACTGGCAGGCCGTCACCACCGTGACCGCGAAGTCCTACAAGCACATGAACCAGACTCCGGGCCGCGAGGTCGTCTACCGCGTCCGCGCGCGCAACGGCAACAACGTCTCGGGCTGGCTGACGTCCTCTTCCTACTACGAGGGCTCGCCTTCGCTGCAGGTGGCGTAACGACTTTTCTTGTCTCGGATGCGTTTGGATGCCATTGCGGCCGCCCGCCGGGGCGGCCGTTTTCGTGCTTATGGAGGCGAATCCGCCGAATCTCTATGGTCGTATAGTAAAGTTGAGAGTTATGGGGAAAGCGAGCAATCGAAAGAAGGATCGCAGGAAGCGATCTGAGCGCCGTCCGATCGCACCAATGACACACGATCTTGTCTTCAGTGAGAAGGACGGTATGTCTAGTGTTGCCAACATCCCTGTATCAGGGGGTATGGCCTCGGTGTCAAACACTCTCTCTTCGAGTTCAAGAGGGATATTTGCCACGTCCGTAAGCGTTTCGCCTGTACCGTGGCGCGAGGCAGGCGAGCCAATGCTGCCTCCACCTCGTCACGCTGTCGTTCGTCGGTCGGTGATCAGACTCGGCGACCCTCCGCTAGAATCTGAACCATCAGAGATCGAAATTGCTCAGTTGCTCGCATTGGCTATGGAGCGGGAGAACAAGGAGCCCTTCGTCGGAAGAAAACATGAAGTGAGAGATCACGACACAGATGTCTGGCTAGAAAGACGTGGAAAACCTTCTATCCCTGTGCAGGTGACACGAGCTCAGCCTAGCGATCACTGGGAGCTTAGACACGATGTTAAGTATCAGACTTCCCACACCATGGGCGAGGCGGCTACAGAGATACTTCGGTCTATTCAGAACAAAGTGGTGCGGTTTGGTGCGACCTCCAATCTTATCCTTGCCTTAGACGGATTTGTGGTTGCACTAGACCCGCAAACTCTCTTGCGCGTTTCAGTTGACTGTCAAAGTGAATTGGAAGCCTCTGGATTCAAGCAAATCTGGTATGTGTCGCTGCACCCCCAACAAGCGATCAGGCTCTATCCAGACTTCTTCATTGGCGACCTGGCACGGCGCCAAGACGAACAATAAGCAGAACCAACCTCAGGCGGGCGGGTGGCAGGGGCAAGCCACTGCATTGCCCCAGTTCCGTAGGATCTCTCCCGTCACAGTCACCTAGGCCATGCGCAAAGAGGGAAAGAGGTTCTCGTACAACGAACCGGGCCCCGCTGACGACCCCGACAGGGGTCGAAGATGTTAGCCGGGGCGTCGAAGACCCCCGGATCACGTGCAAGGATTCAGACGCACCCTGGAGGGGTGCCAGAATCCCACGTGGGTTCCACGTACAGCAACCTTCTGGTGCACATCGTCTTTGCGACAAAGGGGCGCGTCCCGGTAATCACGGACAAGGCGGTTCATGCGTATATCGGCGGGATCGTCAAGACCACCGGCGCGACGCCGATCGCGGTCGGCGGCGTGCAGGACCACGTCCACATTCTTGCTTTGGTCAAGACGAGCCAGAACGTCTCGGACCTCGTGCGCGAGGTCAAGAAGGGGACGTCGAAGTGGTCGCACGAAAAAGGCGCCCGCATTCCGTGGCAGGACGGCTACGCGGCGATCTCTGTCGGGCGTCGCGAGCGCGATGCGACCGTGGCGTACATCTTGAACCAGGAAGAGCGCCACAAGCGCGAGTCTTCTGCGGAGGAACTGCGGCGTTTGTTGGAAGAGTGCGGGATTGAATACGACCCGCGCTTCTTTGAATGAGTCGGCCTGCGCGGGTGGCCCGGCTACCGGGGGTCTTCGACAGCCCTGCTAGCATCCTGCACCCCTCCGGGGTGCTTGGTTCTGCGACCCTTCCAGGGTCGGCCGTGCTGGATGGCGCGGCTACCGAGGGTCTTCGACGCCCCGGCTAGCATCCTGCACCCCTCCGGAGTGCTTGGCGGAGCCGCCGATGAATCCGCCGCCCGTCAGCGATGCTCAGTTGCGTACAATGGCGCGAATGGACTGGAAAGAATCGTGGCTCGAACTTTTTCGGGAGACGTTCGAGGGCGTCGCACCAGGGGCGAACGGCACCTATTACGTCCAAGGAAAGGAGGCGCTGATCCCGATCCTCAATGGCCTAACAGCAGAGCAGGCGTCACATAGGACGGAGAAGACGAACAGCGTCGCCGCGCACGCGCGGCACACGGCCTATTACGTCTCGCTGATGAACAAGTTGAACCGAGGGGAAGAGGTGGTGCCGGACTGGGAGGGGAGTTGGACTGTACAAGAAGTTACAAAGGACCAGTGGGACGCGATCAGGAAAGACCTCAAAGACCAGTTCACAGAACTGCACGGTGCGATGAAGACCGGCTTTGAAAACCTCGACGACGAGAGCCGCACTTACGCGCTCGCCCAACTCGCGCACGCCGCGTTCCACCTGGGATCGATCCGACAACTCGCGGCAACCCTGTAGTCCAGCGCCGAGATCAGGTAGCGTTCCTGATACGAAAATGAAACCCCGGCTTCTCATCGTCCTCCTCGCCCTCTCGGGCGTCGCCCAAGCACAGCGCGGCCAGCCGCAAGGCAACCCGTTCTCAGCACCCGCAGCGACGCTCCACTATGCGCCAGACAGACAGTTCGACCTCCAGAACCTGTACGTCGAGACCAGCGTCGACTATCCGCACCGCACGATCAAGGGTCACGCGGTCAATACGGTCGTCATG
>DATLWQ010000003.1:0-2184 GCA_035576225.1 Fimbriimonadaceae bacterium
GAGCCGTTCCTGAACAACCCGGCCGACGGCAAGAACAACCGCGGCCTCCCGCGCAAGGAGGTGACCGACGGGACCATCCAGCGCATCGCGGCGCTTTGCGCCGCCAAGCACCTCCAATTGATCGGACACGCGATCGGCGACATGGCCAACCACCTACTGATCGGGTTCTTCAAGGACGCTTGGACGGACGTCCGCACGGCGCGCCCGCGCTTGGAGCATGCTCAGCACCTTCTGCCAGCCGATATCCCGGAAATCGGGCAACTCGGCATCGTCACATCGATGCAGCCTTACCACAAGGCCGACGACGGGCGCTACGCTGAGTCCTACATCGGTTCCGAGCGATCCAAGACGAGTTACGCCTACAAGGACATCCTCGACTCAGGAGGGATCCTCGCCTTCGGCTCCGACTGGCCTGTCGTGACGATCAACCCGTTCCTTGGCATGGAGAGCGCGGTGACCGGCAAGACACTTGCGGGCACCTACTGGCAGACGCAGAACGATATCACGGTCTACGAGGCGCTGCGGGCGTACACGTCCTCGGGGGCGTACGCAATGTTCTGGGAGGATCGCATCGGTCGCATCGCGCCAGGCTATCTGGCGGACTTTGTGATTCTCAGCGACAGCCCGTTCGGACCAGAGCCGAACTGGGCAGGCATGCACCCGATCGCGACATACGTCGGCGGAAAGAAGGTCTACGGCGACTGAGCGCTCAGAACTTGACCTTGACCGGCTCGCGCGCTGCCGCGTCGTCGAGTTCGAAGAGATCCTTGGGCTGGAACCCGCTCGCAGTGGCGATAATGCTGGATGGGAACATCTCGAGACGTGTGTTGTAACTCGTCACGATGTCGTTGTAGTACTGCCTGGCGTAGGAGATCTTGTTCTCCGTGCTACGCAGTTCCTCCTGCAGTTCCTGCATGTTCTGGTTCGCCTTGAGTTCGGGGTAGGCCTCCGCGAGGGCGAAGAACCCGCTCAGCGCTCCGGCGACGGCCGTCTCGGCGGCGGCCTTGTCCTTCACGGAGGTGGCGCTGACCGCGCGGTTGCGGGCGGAGATAACCTTGTCGAGCGTCTCCTGCTCGTACTTCATGTACCCCTTGACCGTCTCAACCAGGTTGGGGATCAGGTCGTAGCGGCGCTTGAGTTGCACATCGATCTGCGACCACGCGTTCATCGTCTGCCTGCGCAGCGACACAAGGCCGTTGTACGTGAGCACGAGCCAGAACAGCAGGAAAGCGACAATGCCGATCAAGAGCCAAAGCATGGTTGTTCACCTAGTATACGTCGTCGATAAAGTCAGGGTTGCGGGCTGCGGTGGAGCACGATCGGGCCCTTGTCGAAGCCCCAAGGGTCGGTCATGAGGATCGACCCGTCGCTCTGCATCTTCAGGTCGATCCCTTGGTTCATCTTCACCGCCCCAGAACCGAGTGACGATACTGGCCGATCGAGGATCCGCTTGATCTTCAGGAACGCCGTGTCGCCCCCGAGGGTCGCGTCTCCCGACTTGGCGATGCCTGCGTCGACGAGGTCGAACGTACGGTTCGGATGGATGCTGAGTTTGATCGTATTGATCGCGTGGCTGATCTCGTCGTCAGGAGTGCCGGGTGAGGTCCGGTTTGCCGTGCCCTCCCAGTCGCCCATCCACTTCTCGGCCGCGTGCGAGCACCCCTGAGCGGTGAAAACCGCCAGGCCCACAACAGTCAGGGCAAGGGTTATACTTCGCGCGATGGCCGGCATTGCTCCAGATGTTTACCTCTCAATGGGCCTTAACGAATTTGAGTACGAGAGGATTCATCGCCTGCTGGGCCGTGAACCCTCCTACACCGAACTCGGCATGTTCGCGGTGATGTGGAGCGAGCACTGCGGATACAAGTACTCGCGCCCGATCCTCAAGTACTTCTCCAAATACAAGGAGGCGATGGAGGGAGAGGGACTGGAGAACGCCGGAGTCATCGACATCGGCGACGGGCTAGGGGCTGTCATGAAGATCGAGTCCCACAACCACCCCTCTGCGGTCGAGCCTTACCAGGGCGCAGCGACGGGGGTCGGCGGGATCATCCGCGACATCTTCACGATGGGGGCGCGCCCCATTGCCTGTCTCGACTCGCTTCGCTTCGGCCCAATCGATGCAGACGGCGCGGTCGCCAAGCGCAATCGGTACCTGTTCTCCGGGGTCGTTGCGGGCATCGG
>DATLWQ010000004.1:0-1925 GCA_035576225.1 Fimbriimonadaceae bacterium
CGGCGTCGCGGGCCCGCCGTCGCCCGTGGTGGCCGCGGGCGGACGCGGAGGGTTCCAATACCTCGATTCGCGCGACGATCCGCTTTTGCGTGGAGTGGACCTTCGCAGCACCTACATTGAAAACGCCCAGCGCGTCACGACGAAGTCGGCTGGTCGCATACTGGTCGATGGACGTCGGGGGCCCCTGGTCGTCGCGGCGGAAGGTGTGAAGCGGCAGGTGTACGTCGGGTTCTCCCCGCTGGACTCGGACTTTCCGCTGACAGTCGGCTTTCCGATCTTCGTTGCGAACGCGCTCGACTATCTCGGCGGGCGGAAGGTGAGCGACGCGTTCGCCGTCCTCGCCGGCCAGCAGTTCCAGATGACGGCGGACAGCGACGCCCCCGCGACAGTCGCGCGGCCCGACAAGAGCACGTACCAGATAGAGCCGCTCCAAGGCCGCTATATCGTGCGCGGAATCGACCAGGTGGGCACGTACAAGGTCAGCGCAGGTGGCCGAGACGTGACCGTTTACGCCGACATGCGCGACGATCTTGAGTCCGGCGTCAACGCGCAGGACTTCGTGACGATCAAGAAGGACAAGGTCGCGACAGTCGGGTCGCTGCGCCGCTTCGCAGACTTTTGGAAGCCGCTCGCGCTAATCGCCCTCGCAGTCCTGGCGCTCGAGTGGTGGATGTACGCCCGGAGGTCTTGAAGTGCGGTTTACAGATCCCAGGTGGGCCCTGCTCTTTGTGCCGCTCGTCGCCGGCCTGGTTCTCAGTTGGCGTCACTTCCACGGGATCGCCAAGTTCCGCAAGCGCTTCGCGTTCTTCGTCCGCTTTGTCATGTGCGGTTGCGTGATCGTCGCGCTGATGGGGCCACAGTCGTACCGCCGGAACAACGGCGTTGCGGTTATGTTTCTGCTAGACCGCTCGGACAGCGTCTCTGAGCCGGATCGCAAGGCGGCGGAGCAGTTCGTCGACACGGCGATGCGCTCGCTCGGGTCGGACGATGTTGCTGGCGTGATCGCCTTCGGCGCAGCGCCTATGTTCGAGTCCGCGTCGGGCGGCAAGCGGCCGCTCGGCCGCCTGATGGCCAAGATCGACCCCTCGGCTTCGGACCTCGCCGCCGCGATGCGCCTGGCCGCAGCGACCTTCCCAGAGGGCAAGGCGCGGCGCATCGTCGTTCTCTCGGACGGCAACGAGACGCGCGGAGATGCGCAGCGCGCCGCCGAAGCGGAGGCGGTGGAAGGGATCGATGTGGACTTTGTCGGGCTTGGATCGGTTCAGCTCAAAGACGAGGTCAGCATCCTGCAGACGCAGGCGCCGAGCGAACGGCGCGTCGACCAGCCGTTCCAACTGCGGCTCCTCGTCGAATCGAGCAGCGACCAGAAGGGCACGATCGTCGTCGAGCGCAACGGCGTTGCCGTGGACCACGTCGACGTCGACCTGATCAAGGGCAAGTCGTGGGTGACCGTCGATCAGAAACTCACCGAGCCCGGCTTCTACCGCTACCGCGCGTCGCTGGAGGCGCCGAACGACACAGACCGGCGCAACAACATCGGCGCGACCTTCGTCAACGTGCGCGGCCGCCCGAAGGTGCTCGTGCTACAGAGCGATACGGGCAAGCGAGAACTCGTCGACGCGCTAACGAAGCAGGGCGTGTCGGTGGATCTCTTCGGCCCGGAAGGGATTCCGGTGCGCGCAGAAGAACTCCAGCCTTACGATGCCGTCATCCTCAACGACATCAACGCCTTCTACTTCTCCGACCAGCAGATGAGGCTGATGGAGTCGGCGGTCAAAGACTCCGGGATCGGCCTTGCGATGATCGGTGGAGAGAACAGTTTTCTTCCCGGCGGGTGGTACGGGACCACCGTCGCGGACGCGCTTCCCGTCGACCTCAACATCAGGCAGCGCAAGAGTTTCCCGAGCACGACGGTCCTGATCGTG
>DATLWQ010000005.1:0-7402 GCA_035576225.1 Fimbriimonadaceae bacterium
AACCTTCGCCGAGAACCCCGAGCCGACCCGTTCGGACTGTCACGCGTGGTCGGCGCACCCACTGCTAGGTCTGCTACAGATCGTCGCCGGGGTCACTAGCGTGGAGCCCGGATGGCGGAGGGCCCGCATTGCTCCCAGGCCCGGGCGTCTGCGTCGGTTTCGCGCCGTCGTTCCTCATCCCGACGGTGACCTGACCGTCCACCTAGACAACGGCAGACTGCGGGTCGACTGCCCGGTTCCCTTCGGCCTGGTTTGGGCTGACGAGACACGGGAACTGCAGCCCGGTAGCCACGAGTTTTGACTAGGCTGGCCGATGTGACAGGATCGCCTCAATCCCGGTAGATCGCACAAGTCTCGCGGCCGGATCAAGGGGGAATGAAAGCCATAAGGCACACTGCGCGGGTACGCGGGGCGGCGGGTGTCCACTTTACAGGCAGGTTTCAAATCATGAGAAAATTCGCCGCAGTCCTCATTGCAGTTTCGGCCATCGCGGCTGCGTTTGCGACGTTCCCGAAAGAGCACGTGATCGGCACGTGGCTCCTCAACGGAACGGACGTCAACACGAAGTGGGTCTTCTACAAGGATCAGAAGTTCCTGTTCAAGGGAACGATGTCGACCTCGCGCGGCACTTGGTCCACAGATGGCAACAAGATCAGCCTGACATGGACCGAGATCGACGGTAAGCCGGTCAAGGCCAACACCGTCAAGGGCAGTTATCCGTTGCTGGAGGACGGTTCCTGGCAGGTCGACCAGTACAACTACAAGAAG
Source organism: Fimbriimonadaceae bacterium (assembly GCA_035576225.1). Taxonomy (GTDB): domain Bacteria; phylum Armatimonadota; class Fimbriimonadia; order Fimbriimonadales; family Fimbriimonadaceae; genus JADFMN01. Next base: position 769 of record DATLWQ010000005.1, read on the forward strand.
AAGAAATAGCGTCTTTGGGGAGTTGTGGGCCGCGCCTTCGGGTGCGGCCCTTTTTTTGTGCCTGGCCGGTATGGGCTCTCGGACGTTCGGTAAGAGGGGCCCCTGGGCCAGAGGTACGATTTGAACCCATGCTGGATCGAACGCTCATCAGGCAGGAGCCGGAACTCGTCCGCGCTGGCGCGAAGCGGAAAGGGATCGATGCGCCCGTGGACGCGTTCCTCGAGACAGACGGGCAGTGGCGGGCGGTCAAGCACGAACTCGACGTAAAGAACGGAGAGATGAACAAGGCGAGCAAGTCGATCGGGCAACTGATGTCCGAGGGCAAGAAGGACGAGGCTGACGCCGCCAAGGCACAGACCGGCGCGCTGAAGAAGGAGATTCAGGACCTCGAAAAGCGAGAGCGAGAACTAGAGGCCGAACTCCTAGCGATCGAACTCCAGTTTCCAAACCTTCCACACGAGTCGGTGCCCGACGGCGACACGCCCGAGCAGAACGTCGTTGTGAGCGAGTGGGGCGAGAAGCCGTTCTTCGCTGAATCGCCCAAAGATCACATGGAGATCGCGGCGGAACTCGGCCTCGTGGACTTCGAGCGCGGCGCGAAGGTCAGCGGCTCCGGCTTCGTCACCTACACGGGCGCAGGCGCGAAACTCGTGCGCGCGCTCTACAGTTGGATGCTCGACTTTCACACTACAGACGACCGCTACGTGGAGGTCTTCCCGCCGTACCTCGTGAACTCCGCGTCCCTGACCGGGACCGGAAACCTTCCCAAGTTTGCAGACGACCTCTACAAGGCCACCGACGACCTTTGGCTGATTCCGACGGCCGAGGTTCCGGTGACGAACCTCTACCGCGACGAGATCTTCGACGGGGAAGAGCTGCCGATCAAACTCGCCGCCTACTCCTCGTGCTTCAGGCGCGAGGCGGGCGCAGCCGGGCGCGAGACTCGCGGCCTGCTTCGCATGCACCAGTTCGACAAGGTTGAACTGGTCAAGTACGTGTTGCCCGAGACGAGTTACGACGAACTGGGCCGTCTCGTCGAAGACGCCGAAGCGATCCTACAGGCACTGGGCTTGCACTACCGCGTCGTCCTCCTGTGCGCCGGTGACATGGGCGACAAGGGCTGCAAGTGCTTCGATCTAGAAGTGTGGTCGCCCGGCGAGGGTCGCTACTTAGAGGTCTCTAGTTGTACGAACTTCGAGGCTTACCAGGCGCGGCGGGCGAACATCCGTTTTAGGCGCGGGAAGGGCGAAAAGCCGGAGTTCGTGCACATTCTCAACGGATCAGGTCTCGCAGTGCCCCGATTGATGGTAGCGTTACTGGAGTCGAAGCGTCTCGCGAACGGCGACGTGGTGTTGCCAGAGCCCCTTTGGCCGTATATGGGTACGGAGATCATACGAGCCGGTTAACCGCGAGCCATGCTGCCAACGAAGCCACCTAAGAAAAAAGTGACGGCCCTCTCCGGGTGGGGTCGGTATCCGCGCGCCGACCAGACTCTTTCACGACCGGAAAAGGCCGCGCAACTTGTTACCGCGGAAGAGAGCGTCCTTGCAAGAGGACAAGGGCGGAGTTATGGTGACGCGGCGCTCAACTCGGGCGGCGAACTCATCCTGACCGAGAGGTTGAACCGGTTCCTCGAGTTCGACTCCAAGCGCGGAGTGCTCAAGGTCGAAGCGGGAGCCACGCTCAAGGAGATCCTCGACGCAATGGTTCCCAAGGGATGGTTCCTGCCCGTCACGCCCGGCACGAAGTTCTCGTCGGTCGGAGGCTGCGTTGCGGCGGACGTACACGGAAAGAACCACCACCGCGACGGTTCGTTCGGACAGCACGTGCTCTCACTGGACATGGTCTTGGCCGACGGCTCGCGCTACCGCTGTTCGCCGACGGAGAGGGAGGACCTGTTCTGGGCCACGGTCGGCGGCATGGGGCTGACCGGCATCATCGAATCAGTGACGTTCCAGATGATCCCGATCGAAACGGCATACGTGAAGGTCCGCCACCGCAAGGCAGCCAACCTGGACGTCGTGTTCAACGTCCTCGAAGACGACCGCTTCGACGACCGCTACAGCGTGTGCTGGATCGACTGCCTCAGCCGGGGCAAGAAGATGGGCCGAGGCATCGTCATGACCGGCCACCACGCCTCCAAGAGCGAAGTGCCCCTGATGTCGCACGACCCGCTGCGGCTCAAACCGCGCAAGGTCAAGACCTTCAAGCGCGAGTGGCCGCGGTTCGCTCTTAACCCGATGTCGATCCGGATGTTTAACGCGTACTACTTTTGGCGCGAGGGCCGCAAGCGCGAGTTCCGATGCGACTACAACGAGTTCTTCTACCCGCTGGACAGGATCAACGACTGGAACAAGATGTACGGCAAGCGCGGCTTCGTGCAATACCAGTTCGTCGTGCCGATGGAGGGAGCGCGCGAGTGCATGCGAAAGGTCGTGGGTATGTTCTCGAGGTCGCGCCGCGCCTCGTTCCTTGCGGTGCTCAAGCGCATGGGGCCGGAGGACAAAGGTCTGCTCTCGTTCCCGCGCGAAGGCTACACGCTGGCGCTCGACGTGCCACTGAGCAACGACCTCCTCGCGTTCCTGGAGCGGGTCGACGAGGTTGTGCTGGATCATGGCGGCAGGGTCTATCTGGCCAAGGACTCGCGCCTGCCCGCGGACACCTTCCGCAAAATGTATCCCAAGATCGAGGAGTTCCTACGAGTGAAGCGGGCGGTCGATCCCGATTGGAAGTTCCGTTCTGATTTGGCCAAAAGGTTGGAGATCGGACCGTGAGCGAGGCCCCGGTCCTGATCCTGGGCGCGACTTCGTCGATCGCTCGCGCGACAGCGAACGAACTGGCCGTTCAGGGCCACAACCTCTACCTGGCCGGGCGCGATCTTCCCGAACTTTGGCGCATCGCCAGCGACATCAACATCCGCTTCGGCGTCGAGACCAACGTCGGCGTCTTCGATATCGAGGACACTGGCGCACATGGCGTTTTCGTCGAGAACGCCCTGCGCCGTGTCGGATCGTTCAGCGGTGTCGTGCTCGCCATCGGCGACCTGGGCAGCCAGAAGGAGATCGAGAAAGACCCCGGCCTCTCGGCGGCTTGCGTGGCGCGCAACTATGGGGGCGCGGTCTCGATCCTCCTTCGCATGGCCAACCATTTCGAGGAGACGCGCATGGGTTTCGTGATTGGCATTTCGAGCGTCGCGGGCGACCGAGGCAGGTTGACTAATTACGTCTACGGCTCGGCCAAGGCGGGGCTCACTGCTTTCCTGCAAGGCCTGAGGGCGAGATTGAACAAGATCGGAGTGCCTGTGCTGACCGTCAAGCCCGGGTTCGTAGATACCTCGATGACGTTCGGCAGGAAGGGCATGTATATGCTCGAGTCGCCCGAGAACGTCGGAAGGCGAATCGTCCGCGCATTGATGCGGCGTCGCGATGTGGTCTACGTACCGAAGGTGTGGCGGCTGATCATGTTCGTCGTCCGCTCCATCCCCGAGCGAATGTTCAAGAAAATGAAGTTCTGAGCGAGACCGTGCCAATATACGGTCGTCGATATGAAGAGATGCGCCCTTTTGGCCGCGCTGCTCTGCCCGGCCGCCTTCGCCCAAGTCTCATCCAACTCGCTGCTGCACGAGATGGTGGACTTCGATGCCCTGACTCGCGTCCGCCCGTTTACAATGGCGCAGGCGAGCAGTTACGACCGCCGCAGCGTTGCACCTGACCAGGAAGGCTGGTTCGCCAATGCCGACTGGGGCAAGTACCTTCGCACAGAGGAGCACAACGGCCACAAGGAGTACGTCATGGCCGACCTTACGGGGCCCGGCGCCGTCGTGCGCATGTGGTCGGCGAACCCCGTCGGCACAATCCGCCTCTATTTCGACGGTGAGGACACGCCAAGGATCGAGTGCAACACGCGCGACCTGCTCACAGGCAAATATGGAGTCCTCAACCCTCCGTTCGGCTACGCTGCGCTCAGGGCTGCCGACCTCTACTTCCCAATCCCCTACGCCAAGTCGCTCAAGGTGACGGTGGACGATAGCGAAAACGACGGCGCAGTGCACATGTACTACCACGTCGGCTACCGCACATATCCGCAGGGAACGAAGGTCGAGTCCTTCCAAGAAGGTTCGCTCGACAAGACCCTGATGGCCAAGACGGCCGCAGTCCTAGAAGACCCGGACGCCCGGGCACTGCCACGTGGCACGCGCAGTGTTGACTTCGACTACGACGTACCGCCCGGCGGGTCTCAGTCGTTCGACCTGCCAGGAGGAGCGTCTGCCGTAACCGAGTTCGTGCTCGATCCGGCGAAACTGACGATGCCCGACGACGCGCGTTGGACCGACCCGCGCCAGCCGCACAACGTTCTTCGCGGACTGATCCTGGAGATGGAGTTCGACGGAAAGAAGACCGTGGAGGCGCCGGTCGCCGACTTCTTCGGCTCACCGCCCTCCGGCGCAGCGTACGACTCGTTCCCAATGTCGGTGCGCAAGGACGGCGAGATGGTGTGCCGGTTCTGGATGCCTTTCGGCAAGACGGCAAGCGTGACACTGCGCAACGTCAACTCTGTCCGCAGTCTTGGCGCGCTGCACCTTAAGGTCAGCCCATACAGGTGGGGAAGGGACAGCCTTTATTTCCACTCGCAATGGCGCGTCGATCGCGGCAGCACCCGGCCGATGCGCGACTTCACGTTCCTCAAGACCACTGGCCACGGTCACTACGTCGGCGCAACCTACTACGTCGCCAACCCCGTCCCCGGCTGGTGGGGCGAGGGCGACGAAAAGGTGTGGGTCGATGACGACGCGTTCCCGAGCACCTTCGGCACTGGCACGGAGGACTACTTCGGCTACGCCTGGTCGGATCCGCGGCCTTACCACGAGCCCTACCACACGCAGCCCAACGCCGGCACGCCAGGAAACTTCGGTCTCACGAGCAACAACCGCTTCCAGTTCTTCGACACGATCCCGTTCACCCACAAGTTCGAGTTCGACATGGAGATCTGGCACTGGCAGGAGGTCGACATGACGTACGCCGCGACGACCTACTGGTACGCGTCGGGCGACTCGGGAGGGCCAGTAGCCGTGGACGAGTCAAAACTCGACGTACCGGAACTCGTTCCGCCACAGCCGGTCAAAGGCGCCCTCGAGGGCGAGAAGATGAAGGTGCTCGAGTGCACGGGAGGGACGACGGAGAACCAGAACGGCTTCTTCGAACTTTCTGGTGGGGAACAACTGTGGTGGGTCGATGGAAAGCCAGGCGACCGCCTCGTCCTGGAGTTCGACGTTCCCACCGACGGCACCTACACCGTCACCGGCAACTTCTGCCACGCGCAGGACTACGGAATCCACGACATCAGGGTCAACGGCGTCCGCGCCGGGCAGTACGACTTCTATGGCACGGGCGTGACGTGGAAGAAGCAGGTCCTCGGCGTCTTCGACCTCAAGCAAGGCAAGGCGCGCCTCGAGGTGACGGTGGTCGGGAGCAACCCATTGGCGGAACCAAAGCGACAGATGTTCGGGTTGGACTATCTGCTATTGGAAAAATCTTGACCATGAAGCGGTTCCTCGTCTTCTGCGCTTGTGCCGTGCTCGTCGGGTGCGGCAAGGGCGGCGGCAAGTCCGCTCTCGGCCCGTTCGACGGTCTTGAATTGAAGGCGGCCGATGGGACGACGGTCTTCGCGCGCCTGGTCAAGGCCAAGGGCGAACCCAAGGGCGCCGTGCTGATGTTCCACCAGGCCGGTTCTAACATGCACGAATACGACCCAATCGCAGAGCGTGTCGCGGGCCTCGGGTGGGACTGCCTCAAAGTCGACCAGCGCTCTGGCGGCGACATGTGGGACGAGGTCAACCGGACCGCCGCACAGTTCAAGAAGAATCCAGACTACATGGATGCCTACCAAGATCTCGAGGCGGCGCTCAAGTGGGCCGAAGACGCCAAGTACAAGAAGATCGTGGCCTGGGGAAGCAGTTACTCTGCATCGCTGGTGCTGAAACTGGCCGCCGACCACAAGGACGTAGGCGCGGTGCTGTCGTTCTCGCCGGGCGAGTATTTTGGCCAGGACAGCCTGGTAGCGGGCTGGAACTCCAAGGTCAAGGTTCCAGAGTTCCTCGCGGCGACGCCCAAGGAGTTCTCTGGCGCGGTCTACGACATCTACGACGCCGACAAGGACAACCCCGATAGGGCCGCGTGCATGACCTTCGGCACGGCGGACGGCATCCACGGGAGTTCGACCCTGCGGGCCGACAAGGCGCCCAAGGCCGCCGAGGCTTACTGGAGCAAGGTCGAGCAGTTCCTGAACGTGTACGACACGGGCGGGCGCGACTTCGGCGGGTAGGGCCATCGTTGCCACCGGGAACCTGCGAGGCCGAGCCGGGATTGAACCTTTTGTGTCTTCAGCCGCCTACGACCACAGGCTCCGAGTCTATGACTCCATCCTCGGGCTGCTCTCCAGCGAGGACAACCCGACCCCCCTCGTTCGCCTGAACCGGGTGGTTCCGTTCAAGCACACCAAGGTCTACGCGAAACTCGAGTGGTACAACCCGTTCGGCGCCGTCAAGGACCGCATCGCGGCGAACCTGTTGCGCGACGCCGTCCAGGCGGGACGGGTCACCTCGAGCAGCCGCCTCATCGAGCCGACCTCCGGCAAC
>DATLWQ010000006.1:0-2060 GCA_035576225.1 Fimbriimonadaceae bacterium
CAAGCGTGAAGTCTAGGCGGTAACTTTTCCCCACAGCCAACAAGTGTGAGAAATGATAAGTCTGGAATGGCTGGCGGACTAGGACTCGAACCTAGACTGACGGCACCAAAAACCGCTGTCCTACCGTTAGACGATCCGCCAACGCGCCTCATTATACTTACGGCCAGACCGGGCAGAAGGCCGCGTGATACACTCTCCGCACTATGGAGACGACGACCGGCGCGCGCACAGACAGACTGGAGAGGTTGGCGGAGAAAATGAAGAGGGAGGGTGTCCGAGCCTTCGTGATCAGCAGCCCCGTCAACATGGGCTACCTCTACGGTTTCACAGAGGGCGGCGGCGAGCGCTTCCTGACCATGAGCGTCCGCGACGACGGTCAGGTGCGCATGATCTGCCCGGCCCTCAGCGCGAACCAGGCGGCACGCTGCGGCATCGAGGACGTCCGCTCCTGGAAGGACGGGGAAGACCCCATGGTCTTGTTCCAAAGGCTGGTCGACGACTGGGGCCTCGCCTCGGCGACGGTCGCCATCGACGACGAGATGCCCGCCCAGTACCTCCTTCCGATGCAGCGAGTCGTGCCAGACGCCGACTACAGGCAGGGCTTCCCGCTGATCGCCTCCCTCATGCGCTGCAAGGACGCCGACGAGATCGAGAACCTCTACACGGCCGCCCACTACGCCGACGAGGCGTTCGAGGACGTCAAGTCGCAGATCAAGGTCGGCATGACCGAGTGGCAGGTCGCCATGCTCCTCGTTCGCGCGATGCAGGACCGCGGCGGTCTCGTCTCGTTTTGCATCGTCGCGACCGGCCCAAACGGCGCGGAGCCGCACCACTACACCGACCAGACGGTGATCAAAGAGGGCGACGTCCTCATCATGGACTTCGGCTGCACGGTCAACGGCTACCACAGCGACATCACACGCACGGTCTGCGTCGGAAAGGCGACCGACGAGGCCAAGAAGATCTACGAGATCGTCCACGCGGCGCACATGGCGGCCAGGGCCGCGGCGAAGGCTGGCATCGCGGGCCAGGACGTCGACCGCGCCGCGCGCAAGGTGATCGAGGACGCAGGCTACGGCGAGTTCTTCGTCCACCGCACGGGCCACGGCCTCGGCATGCGCATCCACGAAGCGCCAAACATGGTCGAGGGCAACACCGATCCTCTCGAGGAAGGCAACGTCTTCAGCGACGAGCCGGGGATCTACCTCCCCGGCCGCTTCGGCGTCCGCATAGAGAACATCCTGCACATCGCGGACGGAAAGGCGACGAGTTTCAACGCAGAGCCCTCGCCAACACTCCTAGAAGTCGACTAGTTAAATCTAGAGCGACCACGGTTCACCGTGGTCGCTCGTCAGTCTTTGATGCGATGGTCTGGCCTTAGGCCTTGGATTTCTTTCGTCTGCGCAGTCCGATCACCGAACCGAACCCGAGCGCCAGCACGGCCATGGAGGCGGGCTCCGGCACAGGCTGATGTCCGCTGCCGGGGTTGACCAGGACTCCTGCGGTGAACGGGATGAGAACTGCAGCCGGCAGAATGATCTGCGGTGCGCTGAACGAAGGCGTGGCCGGGGGGACGTCTGCGATCGTGATCGCGCTCGCCTCGGGCAGGACGGGCCGGATGGTCGTCGCTGTCAGGTCGGTCGTCGCGATCCCCGGGGGCTGTGCGGCCACGAGGTCGCGCATGTCCGTCGCCGTGTTCATGACGATCTGTTCGCCCGGCTTGGCCGTGCGATAGTCGGTGCCGCGGACCATCGGGTTGCCGCAGGAGACTCGCAGGATGTAGTTGTCGTCCTTGTCCATGAAGACGGGGGTGCCCTTGCGATAGAACAGGACGCGGGCGCGGATCTCGCCGCTTTCGGGGGTGTTGTAGATCAGATAGGCGCCGTCCTCGCGGATCGTGCCACGGTGGAGGGTCTTGAAGAAGGCGATGACCTCGTCTTCAGACATCCCAAAGTGGCGCATGTACCGCGACATGACGACTGGGTCAGTTTTAACGTGCTGGATCAGTGCGTCGACAGTCGGTACGGGCTTCCTGACAAAGGAGTGCGTCGGCAGGCCCT
>DATLWQ010000007.1:0-9763 GCA_035576225.1 Fimbriimonadaceae bacterium
AAGTTCGAAGCGCGCTCGGTGCAAGCGTTCCATCATCGCTTTGTAGGCGGCGTCGTTCTGCGAGAGCGCCTCGGCGAGTTGTGATCCGAACTTCAACGGCTCCAACCCGAGCAACTGAGCGACTTCGGATCGGCGTGGGATCGTCATGTGATCGAGTTGCCTTCCCGCCACAAGGTGTAGGAGGTTTCGGGCCAGGAGCACAAAACCGTAGGCGTCCGTCGGCGACTCCGTGCCCTCACCGATAGCCGCACCGATCCAGTTCGCCGTATGGAAGCACCGCAATCCCCCTGCGCCAGACTTCAGATGAGGGTGCGAGGAGTACGGCGTGTCGTTCGTTCGGGACTCAATAGCGGCCTGCTCCCTGACCTTCTCGATCACGAACTCGGCGACCGGAAAGCCCGACCATAGCGCAACCATGAGGTCGTCGTGAGCCTCTTGCGAACCGACAACGACGCGCGAGTCCATCAGCCCGGAACGAGTCTTGGCGTCGAAGCCTGCTGCGTCAGAGACGTAACTCAGCCCGTAGCCGACCTTCAGCCCCATGGTCGACGACAGCGCCTCGTGCAGGTTCCTGAACAGCCACTTGACGGTGGACTCTAGCCGCGGGTGCGCCTTGTCCAGTGGAACTAGCCGTAGGTCGACGTCGCTCCAGGGAGAGAGTTCACTACGCCCGTAGCCCCCTGTCGCCACGATGGCGAGCCTCGGCATGTCTTCCGACGACTGCGCCTGCCAGTCATAGAGGCTTCGGACAAGGTCGTCTACGACGCCAGTGTGTCGCGCGCACCACTCGAGTCCTCCAGGTTGGACGCGGAGTTCCTCAAGCAGCATCTCCCGCCGCTCGACGAACTCACGCGCTCGCTCAGAGGTCTCTGTGGTCATCGTGTCACGTTAGATCGCGTTAGATAATACGCCGACTCGTTCTGGAAAATCTTCGACAGAGGGTCGCTTATCTTGTGGTCGACCGCGATGGAAAGCGGTGTGATCACGACTCCCAGGCCGAAGCACAGGAGGCAGACGTAGGTACCGAACTTCGCGACGGTGAGTCCGGCCAGTCGCTCTGCGGGGACTCTGGCGATGAATCCCCACACCGAGGCGGCGACCAGCGCGAGGCTCGCGATGACTGCGGAGAGGCTCCCCAGAACGAACGTGTTAGACACAAACCCCTGTGAAAATCCGCCGGCCTCGAACAGGAGGGTCCCGGGGCGCGAGTCGCCCACGAACAAGAGGGTCAGAACCGAAGAGAAGGTCAGCGCCAGGAGCAGAACTGTGCCGTAGTAACTGGTTCCGAGCCCGCCAGGGACGGCCTCGCGCTGTCCGCGGTGCCGGAACCCGAACGACGCAAGCGACACAGTCGCCCAAATCGCCGGAAACACGAGCCCGCTCATCAGGTAGACCGTGACTCCCCCGGCCAGGCCAAGGATTTGCGCCCAGGGCGCAGTCAGCATCAGTTGGAGCACGCGCCACTTGTGGAGGGCCCTGCCAAAAAGGAAGACGAGGCCGCCGACCACCCCAGTTGCGATCAACGCGCCGGGCAGCGAGCAGGTCAAGATGCTGGCCAGCGTGAGCGCCCGACTATACCGTCGGGCGTCGTCGACGTTGACGAACGCAGTCCACGCGTCGTTCGACTGGAAGGTCGTGAGGATCTCCTGCCTCGTCTCTTCGTCGAACGCGGCGTTGGTCGCAAGGCTCTGACGCGCGACGAGGAGGGTACGTGGAGAGACCCCGGTGGCAAACCGGTCGCGAGGCACCGAGTCCTGTGTGGCCAACGCTGCAAAGTCGATCTGTTCCGCGCCGAGGCTGCCTCCTTCGGCGGTCTTCGATCCGTCGCGCATAAGACGTCCGTTCCGCAAGGTCGCGAGACGGAGGCCCATGTCCGAGAGATTGTTGCCTCTGAGAGTCTGTCGGGCAAACGTCGATATGACTCGCTGCGCATAATCGTCTTCGCTCTCCTTCAAGTAGGCGAGGTGCCAGGCAAGACGTCCGGGACCGCCTTCGTTGTCGATCCCTGTCGTCTCGCGCAGGCCGTCGTTCTCATAGTCGTCCCACCTTGAAGCCAGCGAAGCGGTCTTCCATGCCTTAATGGCTGACTGTTCGTTTCCAATCCTTCTTTGGAAGACCGCTTCGGACTGTCGCCAGAACGCGTTGTCGGAGTCTGCGTCGGCGGCGTTCTGCACGATCTCAACGAGCAGCAGGCTCTCTTCATACGAGAGGCTCCTTCCCAGAAAGATCCGTTGCATCCCCATCTGCACCCACTGGGCGGCGTGTGTCAGCGAGTCGACGTTGGGCAGCCCGGATCTGACTCGGATCGTTTCATACTCGCCGCCGATGCTCGAACCGACCGGATCAGGAAGCCCGGTCGCGACGTACGGCCTTGAGGAGGGATGGATCAGGAGGACGGCGAGCGCGCCGACGAGCGCGCCGTACAACGCCCGCAACGTGGCGCTCATTGATTGACGCCGGTGTGGGATGGAGCCCCGTAGTCGGGGATCTCTATCTTCGTGCCGATGTCGAGCGACGCCTCCTTGCCCTTCGGATCGACCGCGTTATGGGCGGGGCTCGTAAAGAGGATCTGCAAGACGGCCAACAGCGCCGCGCTCGCGATAACGGCGCCGGCAATGGCGGGCATCCAGTAGGAGACGGCGCGCGAACGTCTCTCGACTCGCCAGCGCCGAATGAACCTCGCCTCGAATCCCGGGTCGGCGGCGGGTTCGACCTTTGTGGCGCGGAACTCTGCCAGAGCCTGCATCGTCAGAGCGTGCTCTCGACGGCAGTCTCCGCAATGCGCCCCGTGGCGCGCGAGGAACCGCTCTTGTCGCTCGTTTGTGCGACCGTCCTCGGAAAGCAGTTTCAACTTCCGATACCGAGAGCAGGGCCCGAATGTGATCACATCACACCGCCCGTCGCTGCCAACCAAAGGTTCCTAAACCTCTCTCGCGCCGTGTGCAGCCGTGAGCGCACCGTGCCGACAGGCACGTTCATCATCTCGGCGACTTCTTCGTAACTGAGTTGCTCCATCTCTCGGAGCACTAGGGTCAGTCTCAGTTCCGGCGTCATCTCTCCTAGCAGATCCTCCACGACCACGCGGGTCTCGATCTGTGCCCCCTTGCTCGGCTCCGGCTTGTCAATGACCAACGACTCCGTCTTTCTCGACCGGAGGCGATCCATGCAGAGCCTGACGCAAATTCGATAGATGTAGCCCGAGAACGCCTTGTCGTCGCGGAGTTTGTGGATCTCACGGAACGCCTTGAGGAAGGCCTCTTGGGTGACGTCCTCTGCCTCAAAGGAGTCTCGGAGCACGTTGGCAGCGACCCTGACGAGCCGGACGCGGTGACGGGCGATCAGGGCGCCCATTGCCGCCTCGTCTCCACGGCGACAGCGCTGGACCCACTGTAACTCTTCCAGCGCTTGCTCGTTCTTTGTTTGGATAGCCGCTTGTAGCCGGGACATACGCGCTCCTATCTACTATATCATGACGAAACCGAGGATGCAAGAAGTTCTTACTCTAGGCATGCCTGACCTTCCCCGGTATCATTGACGGGTTCAGCCATGGTTTTGTTCTTTGCGCCGAACCTGGCACTTCCGCCCGTGACCGCGGTCGTGCAGCAGGCCCAGACCATGGAACACAAGGGGCTGAGCATCCGATACGACCAGCCAGCGACCTTCGACGCCGAGACCAACACCATCACCTTCACAGGCTCCGTCGAAGCCCAGTACGACCTCACGATCGTCCGCTCAGACCGCCTCACCCTCAACTATAGCGACTCAACTGGAGTGGCCGAGGGCGGCGTCGTGCTGACCGATCCTGAGGCGTACATGACGACCGACCGTCTCGTCTTCGACTGGAAGAAGCGGACGGGCACTGCGACCAACGTGTACGTCCGCGCCGGGAACGTCCGCCTATGGGCCGAAAAACTGGAGATCGAACCGACCCAATGGACGTTGACGGAGGCGAAGGGCACCCTCAGCCGTCGCATCAATCCGAACTACAAGATCGAGTCGCGCACGGTGCGGATCTACCCGGGCCGATACGCCATCGCCGAAAAGGTCGGCTTCCACTTCTTCGGGTGGAGTTTCGGTAGGGCGCAGGAGATGCGATTCGACCTCGACCCCAGGATCGAAGGCTTCAACCTCCCTTCGATCGCCAACAAGAAGGGAGTCGGGCTCGGCGTCTCCTGGGGAAGCAGTTTCCTGCTCAGCGAGAACGTCGCCCTCGGAGCCAACTACGGCAGTTTCCCGCATCGCCTCCCCACCGTGGGGCTCGACCTGACCTACATGCGCGTCGACCCCGAGAAGACCTTCAAGCAGGTCAAGCCGGCTGACGACCTCAAGGAGCAGTTTGGCGACGGATGGTTCGACAACGTTGCGGTCAAGAGCCCCTTGGCAGAGGCGAACTCGGTGTCCCATCCGAGGATCGTGTACTCGATCGCGTCAAAGTGGAACACCTCGACCTTTGCCCGGCCCGAAATATCTAACGACGTTTCGAAGCCGGCCGAGGCAATCGTAGAGACCGGGGGCTCGGTCGCTGGCTTCGGGCTCCGGATGAACGCGCGCGTCCAGTCGATCAGGGACCGCGCGTCGAGCCCGTTCGTAACGCGCGGCGTCGTCCGGGGTACGTTGCTCACACCTGTCGTCTCTTTGGGCAAGAGCCTTGGCCTCCAGGCACGGCTCGACGCCGTCGCCATGCGCAGCGAAGCCAATTCGTTCGGCTGGGCACGCGGGCTCGTCTCCGTGCTTTGGAGCCCGATCAACGGGATCACCCTCGGAGCAGGCTACTCAGACTCGCGGACGACAGGAACGCCGGACTTCCTCCTCGACCGCCTGCTGTACGAGTCCGCTTACCACTTGCGCGCCGACTACTCGCGAGGGCCGTATACGTTCCGGTACCTAATCAAATACGTGCCGCAGACCGGTGCCCTGCTCGATTCTGAGTACGAGATTGCACTGGTTGCAGAGAGCCTTCAGCCCTTCATTACTTACAGGAAGAACCCGAGCGACTTCAGAATCGGGATCCGGTTCCGGATCGACGATTTTGTGGGCAGGCTCCAGCGTCGGAGCGTGAAGAGGGAGATCGACCGGCCGTTCTAGCCCGCGAGGCGTTCTGTGCCCTGGACCTCGCTAATTGTGAGAACCCGGTCTAGCCTGACTTCGCCGATGTCTGCGATCAGGCAAGGGCCATGCATGGGTAAGAAGCCGACGTCATAGATATAGGCCTGGACGAGGTAGATGTTCCCCACTCTGTCCCTATATTCGAGGTCGACGGACTTGTCGACGAAGTGCTTGGCTTCTACGGATCGCATCGGTCATCCTTGACCGCGCTAACGGCGCGGCACACCTGGGTTATGCCGCCTCCTATACGGTTAAGAACACGTCCAACTACGGGCTCGGAGCCAGCACTGGTGCTGGGTTTGCCCGCACAAGAACTTCCCTGCCCGGAAACTTTTGGGGAACAGGATTGGCAAATGTTGCGTTCCGAAGGTTGGCATCCGCGCAGGAGGGGTTACGTTAGAGAGCCCCCGGGGTGCACTAGCCGAGTTCTTTTCTCCAACCCGGCCCGTTCTACGGGCCGGATACTTTTTTATGGGGAGAACGAAGCCAAAAACCTTGCCTCGTTCGAGCCTGCGGGTCCGTCTAAACTTGTGCTGAGGCGCTGGCCCTCGCAATTTTCATGGCCCGACCGTTCGTACACCTGCATAACCACACGCAGTACAGCCTACTAGACGGGGCGAACCGCATCCCCGAGATGGTCGCTCGCGCCAAGGAGCTCGAGATGCCTGCCCTCGCAATCAGCGACCACGGCGTCATGTTCGGGGCGATGGAGTTCGCCCTCGAGTGCGAGAAGCAGGGCGTCAAGCCGATCATCGGTATGGAGGCCTACGTCGCCCCCGACGGCATGGCCAAGAAGCAGGGCCGCGAGGAGGCGGGCGCGTACCACCTCCTGCTTCTCGCCAAGAACGAGGAGGGCTACCGCAACCTTTGCAGGCTCCACACCGCCGCAGCGCTTGAGGGCTTCTATTACAAGCCGCGGATCGACCATGAGATCCTTCGCCGCCACGCCAAGGGGCTGATCAGTTCCAGCACCTGCCTCGGGAGCGAGGTCAACCAGTACCTGCTGGCCGGAGAGTACGACCGCGCCCAGTACACGGCGGGCATGTACAAGGAGATCTTCGGAGCGGAGAACTACTTCATCGAACTGCAGGACCACGGCCTGGCCGAGCAGAAGCAGGTCAACGAACAACTCGTCAAAATCGCGCAGGAACTGGGTCTGCCGCTCGTCACCACCAACGACGCCCACTATCTGTGCAAGAGCGACGCCGAGCCCCACGACGTGCTGCTCTGCATCGGCACCGGCTCGTTGCTGGAAGAGCAGCAGCGCCTCAGGTTTGAGACTAAGGAGTTCTACGTGAAGAGCCGTGAGGAGATGGCGACGATCTTCCCAGACCATCCTGAGGCGCTTGAAAACACGCTGCGCTTTGCGGAGATGTGCGACGTCCACCTCTCCAAGCAACGGGCCGCCATGCCGACGCCCGACCTCCCGGAAGGCGCGACCCCGGCCACGTACCTCAAGGACCTCGCCGAAAAGGGCCTCACCGACCGCGTCAAGGGGGTCACCGACGACCACTGGAAACGCCTGAAGTTCGAACTCGAAGTCATCAGGCAGACCGGATTCGAGTCGTACTTCCTGCTCGTCCGTGAGTTCACGAACTTTAGCCGCAGCCAGGGCATCATGACTGGCGTCCGAGGTTCAGCGGCCGGCTCCCTCGTTTCGTATACGATCGGGATCACCGACGTCGATCCGGTCGAGTACGACCTCACGTTCGAGCGCTTCCTCAACCCGGAGCGCGTGAGCATGCCCGACATCGACCTCGACTTCGAGGACGCCCGGCGCGAGGAGGTCATCCGCTGGGTGACCGAAAAGTACGGCACCGAGCACGTCGCGCAGATCGTGACCTTCGGAACGCTTGGTGCAAAGGCGGCGATGCGAGACGCAGGGAGAGTCATGGGCGTGCCGCCGATCGACATTGACAAGGTCTGCAAACTGATCCCGAACGGGCCAGGATGGTCCATCGACCGCGCGATGAAGGAGGTCGGCGACTTCAGGCAGGCCGTCAAGGGCGATGCCACGATGCGCCGCCTGGTCGACGCAGCCAAGAGCGTCGAGGGGCTCGCGCGGCATTGCGGCGTACACGCCGCTGGCGTGGTCATCTCGAAAGACCCGCTCGCTGAACACATCCCGCTCTACCGCTCATCAGACGGGATGCCGGTGACCGGATACGAGATGGGCATTCTGGAAAAGATCGGTCTGCTCAAGATGGACTTTCTGGGCCTCTCGAACCTGACGGTGCTCGCCAGGGCGCTCGAGAGCATTCGCGACGGGATCACCGAGCCCAAGACCGACCTCGAGCGCGCGCTCAAATCGAGCGAGTCCTCGGACTCTCTGATCCAGGCGTTGCACCACGTTCCGCTGGACGATGCGGGGACCTACGAGATGCTTTCGCGCGGCGACACGGTCGGCGTGTTCCAACTCGAGTCGGGCGGCATGCGCCGCAACATCATCGAACTCAAGCCCCAGAACGTGCGAGAACTCGCGGCCATGGTCGCGCTCTACCGGCCCGGCCCCATGGAGCACATCGCGCGCTTCGTCGACAACAAGTTCGGACGGCGGCAGCCCGAGTACCTCGACGAGCGCATGAGGCCGATCCTGGAGGAGACGTACGGCGTCATCGTCTACCAGGACCAGGTCCTCAAACTCGTGCAAGCACTAGCGGGGTTCAGCCTTGGCAAGGCGGACATCTTGCGCAAGGCGATGGGCAAGAAGAACCTCGAGACCATGCAGCAGATGCAGGACGAGTTCTCGCAGGGCTGCCAGCAGAACGGAGTCGACGCCTCAGTCGCGAAGCGCGTGTGGGAACTGCTGCTTCCCTTCGCCGGCTACGCGTTCAACAAGGCACATGCGGTGTGCTATGCGATCATTGCGGCACAGACCGCCTACCTCAAGGCGCATTACCCGGTCGAGTACATGGCCGCGCTTCTCGCCGTCTACCGCACCAAGGAGGACCGGGTCACGACGTTCATCGAGGAGTGCCGCAGGCAAGGCATCGCGGTCTTGCCGCCGGACGTCAACCGCTCGTCCGTCGACTTCACGGTCGAAGAGAGCAACGGCGAACGCGTCGTGAGGTTCGGGCTCGGCGCGATCAAGAACGTCGGGCAGGCGCTCGTCGAGCACATGATGGAGGAGCGGGAGAAGGAGCCTTTCGCGCACCTGTACGACTTCTGCGCGCGAGTACGGGTCGCGGGGCTGAACAGGCTCGGGCTCGAGTCTCTCATCAAAGCGGGCGCGCTCGATTCGATCGACCCCAACCGCAACAAACTCATCGAGTACATGGACGCGGGCGTCGTCTACGCCGATAGGGCAGTGCGCGCGGACCGCGTCGGCCAGGACTCGCTGTTCGGTGGCGACGACGAGAGCACGAAGATCGAACTGCCGACCCTCCCGGACGTCGAACCTCCCTCGAGGACGGAACTTCTCTCTTGGGAGAAGGAGATCCTCGGCATCTACGTCTCGGACCACCCGCTGCGCGGATACCAGCGGGTGCTCAGCCAGGTCGCCAGCCACTCCTGCTCTTCGATCGTCGACCAGCCGGAGGGCACCCGAGTGAAGATCGCGGGCGTCGTCTCCGCGGTTCGCGAGATCACGACCAAGCGCGGAGACCGAATGGCCTCCATCGTCGTCGAGGATTTCAGTGGGGTTGCTGCCTGCACGGTATTCCCTCAGGCATTCGCTAAGTACAGGAGCCGGATCGGCAAGGACTCGGTCGTGGCGCTCAGGGGCACGGTCAAGCACCGGCAGCGCCTCGGCTCCCAGGAGATCGAGGTGGAGATCGCTGTCGACGACGTCGAGGCGGTGGTCGAGGAACCGTCTGCCTCCGAGTACGACGAGTCGGTCGCCGGCAGCCTCGTCGTCCGCGTGAACAGCGCCACAAGGAGCGAACTGCAGGAACTCAAGAGCCTCATCGAGAGCAGCCCGGGAGACTTCGACGTCGTCATCCAGTTCAGCCGTGAGCCAGGCGGTCAGCCAGTGATCCCGATCCACCGGGTCGCCGCCACCGACGAGTTTGTGAAGAAGGTGAAGCAGGCCGTCGCGGACTGCGAAACCGACCTGGTGTGCCATGCTAATAGTCCCCGCGCGACGGAACACAGCCCGGTGAGTGTTCGTTAAATCCTTGGGGACGGCGTTATGTTCAAGTTTAAGACGGTTCTGTTGGCAGTTCTTGGTCTCGCTCCGTTCGTCGCCCACGCGACGGACGAGTTTGACTTCTACTTTGCCGACGTCGCGATCCTGCAGGCGAAAGAGGTCCAGCGCGACCTCGGTGTAACGAACGCGCAGCGCGACGCTATGAACGTCCACGCGACTTGGCTGAACACCAAGAGGAACGAGATCGCGGAACAGGTCAAGGGCGGAAAGTTGACGGCCGACGATGCGGACAAGAAGATGACCGGATATCTCATGACGCTGAAGAAGGACGTCCTCGGCGAACTGACGGACTCTCAACTGAAGCGGCTCAGGGAGATCACCCTACAGCGCGACGGGCTGCTTCCGCTTCTCGATCAGAAGATGGCCGATAGGTTGAAGATCAGCGCCAGTCAACTCAAGACGCTGCGCGACGGCTTTATCGAGAACAACAAGAAGGCGCAGGCGCTCAGCGACAAAGTACTAAAGCCGATCAAGGACAAGTACGAAGGCATGCACCCGAAGTCCGTGGCG
>DATLWQ010000008.1:0-2303 GCA_035576225.1 Fimbriimonadaceae bacterium
GAAGCGGGGGCGGAGGCGGCGGTGGATTCCGCGGCGGCTTTGGCGGCGATCCCGAGCGTGCCGCTGAAATCGACGGCAAGATCAAGGGCATCCTCGACGACGGCCAGTACAAGCGCTACCACGAACTGTCGCTCCAGCAAGCGGGCGGTCTCGCCCTCCTGCAGGAAGACACCGCGAAATCGCTCGGCCTGACGGACGCCCAGAAGGAGAAGATCCAGGGCCTCCGGGACGACATGATGGCCGACATCCGCGACATGTTCCAGAACGGTGGCGGCGGTGACCGACAGGCGATGATGGAGGAAATGAGGTCGCTGCGTGAAGGCTACAGCAAGGACATGCTCAAGGTCCTGACCGACGACCAGAACAAGAAGTGGGTCGCCATGCTCGGCAAGCCGTTCAAATTCGAAGAGCCGGGCGGCGGAGACTAACTAAGGAAGACGGGGAAGCAAGAGCGGGCTCGTGGATAGTCGCGGGCCCGCTCTTCTTGTGTGCGTCTGTTAGATCGTTTGGAACGCCGGCATAGCGAACACGAGGCGCAGGACAGGCCTTAGCGCGACGCTCGCCTGGTTGAGGTTGCCCAGGCTCTTATCAAGTCCGCTCGATTGGGCGGCTTCCATAAGGATCTTCTTCGAGTTCGCGTCGATCGGGGCGTCGAGCACCTCGGCGACGATGTCGACCAGTGCGTCCAACGACTTCTCGTTACGCTCGCCTGCGACCCGGACGACCGTCTCTGCGAGCGACCGGCCGCGGCCCGTGCCGGTGAAGTTGTTCGCCGCGTTCATCCTTTCGACCATCGAGGCGCTGGATATCCAACCGTCGCCCCAGTCCCATCCTGCCACGTTCGGCGGATAGAGAGGGAAGAGGCCTTGGCGGTTTGAGAGGTAGACGAGGGCGTTGCCGACCTGCTGCATCTGCGCAGGGGCGCTGACCGAAAGGTCCGTGTCCTTGGGCCTCAGCGACATGAACTTCGTGGTATCGACGACCTGGCGCGCGACGCCGACGAGAAAGTCGACCGGGCTCTTTATGATCGAGCGCACTGCTTCTGGGCTCCAGAACTCGTTCATGGAGACGATCGTTCGGATCACCCTGTCGAGCCTGCCCTCGTTCTTCTGGAACGAGTCGGCAACCACTTTGATCACTTTGGGGTCGGGGTTCGGGTAGGCGTAGAACTCCCAGAGTTTGTGCGAGATGTACTCCGCGACGCCGCGCTGCTGTGCGAGCAGGTCGCAGAGGGAGTCGAGGTCGAAAGTGCCTTTGACACCGAGGATCGTCTCCGGGCCCACGTCGTGAAAAGACTCGGCGAAGGCGGCTCCAACGACCGGCTTGCCCTGCCTCGCGTAGTCGAGCAGGAGATTGAGGCGCTTTTTGGGGTCTGGTTCCTCGTTCGTGATGACCCTGAGGTTCCAGCCGGTCAGAGCGCGCGCCGCCGCACGGACGTCCAGTTCGGTGTAGCCGTCGTCGACGCCGAGCGTGAACAGTTCCATGAGTTCGCGCGCGTAGTTCTCGTTGGGCGTGCCGGCGATGTTGGTCGGCAGGTCCAACCAGATCATCATCGCCGGATTCGTCGATATCGCCTTGAGCAGGTCAGCGAAGCGGGAGCCGATGTTGTGCTCAAGGGTCTGCAGGTAGCCGAGCATGAGCACCCCGCTCCCGACCTTCGCGCCACTCACGGCGAAGTGGTCGTGTAGGAAGAGGAGCAGCTTGTCACGCACAGGCCGGTCGGTCACGACCATGCGCGTCATCCACCAGGACGAGGTCCTGCTCGGGTTGTTCTGGAAATTGCCTTTCGCGTCCCAGCAGAACTCGTAGGGGTGGACGGGGAACTTGGTGTCGGTCCTGGAAAAGTCGAGCAGGTCGTCGATGACGTTGTTGAGGGGCATCGCCTCATAGCGGGCCCGCTCTTCCAGGTTGATGCCGAACGCCAGACGCCTACAAAGGTGTGCGACCTTTTCTTTCTGGGTCACTCTGTTGCCTCGCCTTATTCTGTCCTAAAAAACGGTGTCGTCGCGACATCTCTTTCTTTGTCAGTGCTGCGGGTCATTGACCCTTTGCACCAATGATGTGCAAACTAGGTGCATGAACGGCACGATGATCGAATTCAACGGCAATGGAAAGCCGTACACCGGCTACCTGTCGCGCAGCGCGTCCGGCTCCGGCCCTGGCGTCATCGTCATCCAAGAGTGGTGGGGGCTGGTGGGACACATCAAGGACGTCGCGGACCGGTTTGCCGCGGAGGGCTTTACTGCACTGGCGCCGGACTTCTACCACGGCAAGGCCACCAAGGAGCCCGACGAGGCTGGCTC
>DATLWQ010000009.1:0-2259 GCA_035576225.1 Fimbriimonadaceae bacterium
CCTCTCTGCCGACTGAGCGAAGTTTTTCGACGTCGCCCGGTTTGGGGCCGAAGCCTGCCCTCGCGAGGAAGCGTGCGTCCGGGTCGGTGTCGAGGGTCGGCTTTGCGATTGGCCGATCGTCGGGCGCGCAGCCTGCTACCACTGCGGCGCCTGCACCCGCCCCGGCCAGCAGGCCGAGCGCCTGCCGCCGGGTGACGTTCACTGAGCCTCCACGCTCGGGGGGGCTGTGAAGGCTTTCATTTCCTTGCCGCGGACAAGCGCCATGAACCCTGCGCCGAACGTGCTGATCAGCACGAACGGCAACAGAGCGAACCAGCCGAAGAACGGCAGCAGTTCTGTAGCGATGACCAGTGCGCCGCCTTTTGCAAGCGCTTGAAACTCCGATCCCGCGCCGCCAGACTTTCGCACGCGTGACGCAATTGCCCTCGTCAGTCCGCCGCTACCGAACACCGCGAGACCGAGCATCAGCACGTAGAGAGTGGCGCCGATCGGTCTGAGGTGCGCCGCGTTGAACGCAAACGTAGCGACGATGAACGATGGAACCATCACGCCGAGGCCGATGAAGAACGTCATCCACGGGTGCGTAAGAAAGTCGTTGGACGCACGCTTTGTGCGTTCAGGAAAGAGGATCGCTGAGAGCATTCCTCCCGCCCAAGCGGCCAGCGCGCTGAAGAGAATGACTGCGATCGTCGCGAAGACGTCTCCTAAGACTAACATTGAATCCTCCTGGATCGCACTATAAGGCTGTTTTCTGTAGGAACAAGGGGAGGTCTTAAAAGGCCCATGACCAAGGGCCCGGCGAGGGCCTACTTAAGGACGGAGACGAGTGCGGCGATCTCGGCCCTGACCTTGTTTCCTTTTGGAGCCATCGAATAGATCACGGAGGGGGGATAGGTGTCCTCGATCCGGCGCTGGACGATCTTGGCAGCGCAGAGTTGTTTGAGGCAGATCGCGAGTGCGCGGTCGGTGACGTGGGGGAGGGAAGAGGCGAGTTCCGAAAAGCGGCGCTCTTTGGAGGAAAGGACATAGAGGACCGGCACGGCCCACTTGGACTTGACGATGTTGCGGAGACCCGAGTCTTTGAGGGCGTCCATGAGGGACGCGCAGCGGCTGCCGATGATCGTGCCCCTGCCTGTGAGGACGTACTCCGGTCGCATCGGATGGCCGTAGCCGGGGTTGCGCATGACGAGACCGTCGTCGATGAGGTCGTCGACCGTGGCGCGCATCCCACCGGGGGAGGCTCCGAGGGTCTTGACGAGGGCGACGAACTTGGAACCGCGCTCAGACCAGAGGGAGGAGAGCGCTGGAACGGTCCAGCGCCTGTGGAACATCGAGGCCAAAAGTTCGATTCTCTGCATCAAAATATTGACAGCAACTATATTTTATGGATATTATACCGCCAAGGCCGATTGGCCGGAGGAATCTCATGTCAAAGATCAGTTACGACGGTGGCCTGACGGCCGCATACAACGTGAGCGACTGTGCCAAGAGCATCGCTTGGTACCAGGACGTGCTTGGGTTCAAACTCCAGTACCACCTGGAGGAGATGGGCTGGTGCGAGATGGAGTCGCACGTTCCGAGGGTGAACGTGGGGCTGAGCCAGGTCGAGAACCCTGAGGTGAAGGGCGGCCCGACGCTGACCTGGGGCGTCAAGGACATCGACGCCGCGAGGGCGGAGATGGAGGCCAAGGGCGTCAGGTTCGACGGCGAGACCCGCGAGATCGAGGGCATGGTCCGGCTCGCTGGGTTCTTCGATCCCGACGGGAACCACCTGATGCTGTACCAGAGCCTTGCCTAGGCCCCTTGAAGCCGGAGGGCCCGAACGAGTATCATTCAGGGCCGTTCCCGGAGGTCATCGTAATGGCGAAAGTCTGTCAAGTCAGCGGAAAGAAAAGCAACCACGCGAAGCACATCCGCCACCGGCACTCAGGCCAGTGGAAGTTCCGCGCGCCAAAGAAGAACCGCGTCCAGGGCGTCAACCTGCAGAAGGTGACGATCCAGACGAAGACGGGAAAGGTCCGGCTGACGGTGGCCACTTCAGTATTGAAGAGCCCTGAGTTTGCCGCTGTTGTGGCAGGAATCAAGCCGATTCCCAAAGCGTGGCTGAAGAAGCCCGACTACGGGATCTAGTTACTCGTTGGACAAGTCGCGGCGGCCAGCACAGATTGTGCTGGCCGCCGTTGCATTTGTTTGGAAGCTTGGTGGTTCGTTTGGTCGAGGTTTAGTGACTTAGCGGCAGAAAAGTCGCCTTTGTCGCTT
>DATLWQ010000010.1:0-2268 GCA_035576225.1 Fimbriimonadaceae bacterium
AGCCGATTGCCAAGCCAGCGGAATCCGAGCCGACGACAGAGACGAGTCCTCAGGCCAAGCCGACGGCAGTCTACGAAGGTAAGGTCGTCACGCCTGGCATGGTTCTCGACGCAACGTCGCACGCGGCGTTCACCGAGGTGACGCACAAGAACGTCATGGTTCCTGGCCCCAAAACGGGCATTGCCGAAGGCAATGGCGCAGGCGCCAACACGATCAAACTGGACTTTGACCGGGCCGACGTCCTCAAGATCCTTGAGTCGCTGGCCAAACAGACCAACGTCAACATTATTTCCGCGCCGAACGTGAGCCCGAAGGACAAGCCGCTCCTTCTGACGTTGACGCTCAACGACGTGGACCTCGACTTTGCTATGACCGCTGTGACGGCGCTTGCCGATCTTCGGTATACGCGCATCGGCAACACGTACGTGGTCAGCAAGGCCGACGAATTTGCGAGCAAGATCCGACCGCTCGTCGACCATGCAGGTGACAAGTATGAGACCCGCGTCGTCGACATCACTTCCGGTGAGGCAAAGCAGATTCGCGATGCGACGCTGCAAGCGATTCCGCAGGACGGGCCCGACGGCTATTACGACATCATTGACCCGACAGCGGGTCAAGGTCCGGCCGTTGCCGGTATGGAGGCAGCCGGTGCCTCCTCTGGGGCCACTGGTGGCGCGGCGAACGCTGGCACGACCGGTGCAGCCGGTTCGACCGACACCAGCAGCAGTTCCAACATGACGAAGCCCCGTGCCAAGTACGTCATGCTCATCGGCGAGCCAGGCCGCCTGAACGCGATCGAATCGTACGTTCGCGACCTAGACGCGCGGATCACCGAATCGTTCTCGCTCGCGGGCACGGCCAACTACGGCACGGTCGTAGTTCCTGTGGCCAGCGGCCAGACGCAGAAGATCAAGGACATGTTGAAGAACATGCTTGCGCAAAACCCGCGCAAGAACGACTTCTCGATCGACGAGACGTCCGTGAGCGACCTCTCGCAGGGCGAGGATCAGACTAAGATGCTTCTGATCGCCGGGCCGAAGTCCGAACTCGACACTCTTAAAAACTATGCGTCCTCCATGGACGACGAACTGAGCCGGATCGTAGGAATCCATAAGCCGCAGAGCCCTGCGGACTACGCGAAGGCTTATGAGGTCGTCGACCTGATGTACATCGACCCCGAGCAGGCCGCGAGCGACCTGAAGACCCGGGTACGGGGCATCTACGCCACAGTCCTTCCGGATCCTGTGACTCCGAACGCCCCCAGTCAGGCGAGCGCGAGCGCGGCGAGCATGTCGTCCGGCACAGCATCGAGCGGCGACGCGACCTCCGGTTCATCGACTGCGGGTGCGTCCGACGCAGCGGCGAACGCTGGCAGCGACATGAGCCACAAGCAGATGAGGCTGGTTCTGCGAGGTACGCAGTACCAGATCGACGAGGCGAAGAAGTATCTGGCTGCCGTCGACATCCCGGCGCGCCAGGTCGCGATCGAACTCCGAGTCATGGACATGACGAAGGAGGACGCTCTGAAGCTCGGTCTCGACTGGAGCATCCTGACCGGTGGCCGATTGACCTCGCTGAGGTTGAATGAGTCGGCTGGCGGAACGATCGCCACGCCCGGCAACCTCCAGGGCCACTACCAGCGCAACGCGACTTCGTCGCTCGACGTGCTGGCGACCCTCGACTCGATCGCGAACAGGAACAACCTGATCGCACGTCCCAACGCGTTGATCACGGACGGTCGAAGTTCGCACCTGTTCGTCGGCGACACCATCCGGTACATCAAGTCGATCACGAACAGCCAGAACGGACCGACGGTTCTGACAGACGAGGTCGAGGTTGGCGTGACCGTGAACGTCCAGGCCCGCATCGGTGCTGACGGAAACATCGCGTTCCAACTCGATCAGAACTTCAGCACGCTCACGGCGTTCACTCCGGTTCCTGGCGGCGGCGCTCTGCCGCAGACAAGCGACCGGTCGACCACCATGTTTGTGAACATGAAGGACGGCGATACCATCGCCCTCGGCGGACTGATCACAGACCAGGACCGCAAGAGCGTGTCCGGCGTCCCGATCCTGAAGGACATCCCGCTCCTCGGGCTGCTCTTCAGCCGCACGAACAACTCGAAGGTACGCACCGAGGTCGTGTTCTTCCTCACCGCGAAAGTGGTGGACAACGGACACCCCGGTGACGCGGCCAACCCGCGCAGCAACGACGGCGCCGGTACCCAGGCCAACAACGGGAAATAACTTTCTCGCTTGACGAGAGAGC
>DATLWQ010000011.1:0-1956 GCA_035576225.1 Fimbriimonadaceae bacterium
CTCGAGCAGGTATCGCACCTCGACCACCGGGTCGACGCGAGGAAGGCACTCCGCCACCTCGTCGAGAAGAGCGTGCGCCTCGTCGAACTGGCGGCGCAGGCTGTATGTGCGCGCGACCTGCGTTGTCAGTTCGGCGCGCCAGGACTCGACCTTCGCCTTTTCGATCTCGCTCCGAAAGGCCTCCTCCGAACGCGCGGGGTCGGAAAAGTCCCACAGATCCTCAATTGCGACCCTCGTCTCCATCGTAAGGATTTTACTCGCCTATATTTCGCTCGCTGAGACCGTCTTGACGTACCGCAAGACCTTTGGCGCGATAACGAACAGCATCACGAACAGAGTGGCTCCGATCAACACGTATGCGAACGTGTTTGAGGGTTCGGTAAAGACGCCGAGCAGAGCTGGCAGTTCGGCGAGCCCAAGGCAGATGATCATGTCGTTTTGGAAGTGTCCGATATCCTTGTACTCGACCTCAGTCTCTGAGACCCTGCGCGGCGAGAGCACCCTCAGACTGTTCCAAACCGCCGCCGCTGCAGATGCAAGGCCGACAAGCACCAATGCGTCGGCGGTACTGTCGTCCGTCTTGTGCATTTTCGGAAGCACGAAAATGGTGAGCAGGACGATCAGCATGACAAACGAAAACAAGATGTTAAGCAGAATAAGGGTATTCGTGGTTTTCATCGCTTTACGCTATCTCACTCTTGAGTAATAGTTCCGTACAATTCGGGCCGTCGCGAACCGAAGATCGCAAGTTCGTACTCGCCTGGCCTAAGGACGTTGCGCTTCTGTCGCGCCATCGCCGGGTCAATTTCTGCGACGATCGTCTCCTCGCCTGCGCCCGCCTTCGCCATTGTGTTCCCAAAGACGTCGTAGATGCCGCTTTGCCCGATGAACGTCGTTCCGTTCTCCGTGCCGATACGGTTGGCGGTCGCTACAAACACGCGGTTCTCGATCGCGCGCGTCGGTGCGACGAAGCCGGGGCTCGGCTCCGATCCCTCGGGCCAGTTCGTCGGCAGCGCGACGATCTCCGCGCCCTGCAGTGCGAGCACTCGGATCACTTCCGGTATGCGCAGGTCCCAACAGATCGCGACCCCGATGACTCCGATCTCGGTCTCAAAGACAGAGATCTCGTCGCCCTGCGTCACGAACCTGTCGACGCCGAGGAAGGGAAGGTGCGTCTTGTTGTACCGACGCACGCGCCCGTTCGGCTCGATCAGCAGCGCCGTGTTGTAGACGTTGTCGTTCTCGCTGCTGATCAGTCCGACGACCGCGTGTACTTTGTGCTTCTTGCACGCCTCCACTATGTCCTCCGCAGGGTGCTCCCGCACCTCACTGCCGTGCGAGACCATCGGTAGTGCGATCTTCGCGGCTGCCTCCATGTCGTCGACCACGTATCCGGTCAAGAACGCCTCAGGAAACACGGCCAGCCTAACCCCCTGTGCTCCAAGCGCGGAGATTTCTCGAACAGCGCGCTCGATGTTCGCCCCAGGGTCGCCGAAGGCGACGTCGCATTGGACGCATGCGGTCTTCACTGTCATGGCCGGATTCTATCTGCCAAGCAATCTCTTGACGAGGACGAGCCACGCTTCGACCATCTCGTCGGTCACCTCGCCCATCGTCGAGACCTGGAACCACCCGTCGCGCAGGTCGCCCTTGCACTCGAAGAGCGCATAGCCCGCCTCGTAGTTTGGGGAGAGCCACGATTCCGCTGTGAACCCCTTGGGCACCGTCGCGACCGTGACTGTCGATGATGCGTCCGCAGTAGGCGTAAAGAAAGAAAACCCCAAATCCGAAAGCCCCGACCGGATCATCTTCGCCTGACGACTGTACTTTTCGTGCCGCGTAGGTAGCCCGCCGCCCGACTCGAACTCCACGAGCGCCTGCCTAAACGCCCGCATCGCCGAGGTCGGCGGCGTGTTCGGGGCGCGCTCAGGCGCGTAGAGCGGCAGATGCAAAGAG
>DATLWQ010000012.1:0-1756 GCA_035576225.1 Fimbriimonadaceae bacterium
AGCGCGCGCACGAGTACGTGACGGACCGTGCGCCCTCGCCCACGCTGGAGCAACGGACCGAGGCGGTCCGCACTGCGTGCGAGTCGATGCTCTCGAAAGGCGTGACGTGCGCCAGCGACATGATGACGGGGTATAGCGACCTCGAGGATGAACTGGAGGCGTACTGTGCCGCGTGCCTCGCTGGTTCGCCCGTCAGACTGCGGCTGTATTTGCAGTGGTCGCCAGTGTTCGGCCCCAGAGCGGTGGGGAAGGAGAGGCTCGATGAACTGACGAGCGCGATGGACGCCGAACTGTGTCGTGTGGCAGGGGCGAAGATCTTCGCCGACGGCGCGATCTCTGCTGGCACGGCCGCGATCCACGGAGAGTTCACTTCCGGCGGAGACGGGAAACTGATCTACGAGCCGGACCGGCTGACTGAGATGGTGCTGACGGCGCACGAGGCTGGCTGGCCCGTGTCGGTCCACTCGATCGGAGACCGATCGACCGACCACGTGATGGACGCTTTTGCTGCGACTGGGGAGCCGTCGAGGCACAGGATCGAGCACGCGATGATCCTAAGCGACGCGCAGGTCGCACGCCTTGCGGACCTGGGGTGTCACGTGGCGATGCAGCCGGAGTTCCTCATGCGGCTCGGGCACGCGTACTTTAGACAACTGCCTGAGCGGACTGCGCGGCTGCTCAAGCGCGCAAAGTCGTGCCTTGGAGCTGGCATCCGTCTTTCGTTCAACTCTGACAGGCCGATCGTCGGCGGTGATCCGTGGGACGGAATCCGCACGGCGGTCGAGAGGCCGGAGCGTTTTGATCCCTCTGAGAACGTCACGCTTGCGCAGGCGGTGGGCGCTTACACGCGTGGCGGTGCAGATGCGAACGGCGACCTTGGGCTTCTTGGCGAAGTCACAGAGGGCGCGCTCGCTGACTTCCAGGTGTACAGCGGGGAGCCTTCGAAGAGCGCTGGGCCGGACGAGGTCTACGTCGGCGGTGAAGTGCGATACAGCAAACGGGCCCATTCGATGGAACACTAAGGGCCCCTGAAACGTTTCTATTAATGACGCAAATCCTCCTCCCAACGAGGAAAGGGCCGAGAACAATCCCGGCCCACTCTATCCAGCCCCCGTCCCTTCCCAGCGGGGGCTTTTTTATTTCGCCGCTTCGATCTTTGCGAGCCGGGGTGCCGGCTCCTCAAACTGGATCCTGACCTTGTAGCCAGGGTGGATGCCGAAGGCAGCCTGCGAGGACTCGAGCGCCCAGCCGTAGGTGTCGAGGTTCGTGACTGGGAGGACGAGGTTGACCCTCTCGCCCGGGTTGGTGCGTCGGCGAGTAATGATCGCGGCTCCGGTGGTGCAGATGTCGATCAGGGTCGCGATGTCGCCGTTGAGCAGGGCGTCCTCGCCGTTCAGGGCAGAACTGCGTTTGTTGGTCCTGCGCTCGACCCTCCGGATGTGCTCTGGCTCTTCGAGCACGATCTCGTGCGTGTCAGGGTCGCGCTCTGCGACCTCTGAGCGGAAACTGACGAGGCAGTTGTCGCCCGGCGCTTGGACGA
Source organism: Fimbriimonadaceae bacterium (assembly GCA_035576225.1). Taxonomy (GTDB): domain Bacteria; phylum Armatimonadota; class Fimbriimonadia; order Fimbriimonadales; family Fimbriimonadaceae; genus JADFMN01. Next base: position 1,541 of record DATLWQ010000012.1, read on the forward strand.
GCAGCCGCTCTCCGGTTCTGATCGGCACGTAGTGGTCGGCTTGGATCGGAGACGAGAACACGAGCCTTTCTTCGTCGCGACGGAGGAAGTGGCACCGATAGGCGCCACCGGGCCCCAACAGGCGAACGGGAGTGTTGGCCGGGAGTTCGAAGCGCTCACGCCTGGAGGTGAAGTAGGCGAAGATGCAGTACGAGGCCAAGAGCGTCCCACCAAACA
>DATLWQ010000013.1:0-4904 GCA_035576225.1 Fimbriimonadaceae bacterium
CGTTCCCCGGCGAGAGCACCGCGACCGCCGAAGAGCGGCGCCGGTTCATCGACAGCCTGTCCGACGAAATCGATCTCGAGGACGGCCCGCCGCCGATCCCAGAAGACGCCAAAGCAAAGATGAGAGACGGCGGTTCTGGCGAGTGACCGTCTACTGCCCAGCCAAAGTCAACACGTTCCTCTCCGTCGGTCCACCCGATGAACACGGCTACCATCCGATTAGGACTGTGTTCCAGGCGGTCTCGCTCTTCGACGAACTCGAGATCGAGCAGTCGATGTCGGACGACATCACGTGCGACTGGCCTGGCCTGCCCGCAGAAAATACCGTCACCAAGGCGCTCCGCCTGATCCGAGAACTCGTGGGCATACCGCCTCTCTCCATCAGGATCACAAAGCGCATCCCCAGCCAAGCGGGCCTCGGTGGCGGCAGTAGCGACGCAGCGGGCGTCATCCGTGCGGCCAAACAACTGGCCCCCGACTTGGTCTCGGATCGATTTGCGCACGAAGTGGCAGTCGCTGTCGGGGCAGACGTTCCGTTCTTCCTCGTCGGTGGGCGTGCCCGCGCGACCGGCTATGGCGACGTCCTGGAACCCCAGTCGGACGTTCGGCACAAGTGGCTGCTCGTCGTCAAGCCAGAATCCGGCGTGGACACCTCCGAGGCGTACAAGAAACTCGACCAGGCCCAGCGCGAGTGGGAGCGGTTTTCCGACGCTCCGTACAACGACTTCGAGAGAGTGGCCCCGTTCGAGTGCGGCATGATCGCCGAGCGCCTTCGCGACCACGGCGCGACCGCGACGCTGCTTTGCGGCTCCGGGTCGGCTGTCTTCGGCGAGTTCGAGTCCGAGCAGGGAGCGAAAGCGGCGGAAAAGAAGATCTTGGGCGAGGTCATCGGAAAGCCCTTCGTCGTCCACACTCTGACAAGACAGGAAAGCCTATGGATATCGTAGTCCTCGCTGGCGGCAAGTGTAACCCTGAACTCAGAGATGCGACAGGCGCAGAATTCCGCGCGGACGTTCCCATCGGCGGAAAGACCCTCGCCCAGATCGTGATCGGTGCCGTCAGGCCGCTCGGCACACCCGTGCTCGTCGGCGGCCCGTCCATCGAAGGCGTCAGGCGGGTGCAGGGCGGCGACAACTTCTGCGACAGCCTCTCGAACGGCCTCAATCAGGTGCAGTCAGAATCGTTCCTGCTCGTCACAGTCGACCTGCCTTCGCTAACGACTACCGCCCTTCAGGATTTCATCGACAACAGCGACCCGAAAGCCGGCCTCAACTACGCGGTCGTCGAGAAGGCGGCTTGCGAAAAGGCGTTCCCTGGAATGAAGCGCACGACCCTCAAACTGCGCGAAGGGGAGTTCACAGGCGGCAACGTCGCCCTGATGGATACAGCCATGATGCGCCGCGCTATGCCAGTCATGCAGCGCGCCTATGACCAACGCAAGAAACCGCTCAACCTCGCCATGATTGTCGGCTTCGGCATTCTTGCCAGGGTGGTGGTCGGGCAGGCTGTGCCGGCCCTCCTCCCCCTTGCAGCCCTCGAGCGCGGCGTAGGGCGGTTCCTGGGCGTCCCAGTCCACGCAGTACCCAGTAAGTTTGCCGAAATTGCAGCCGACTTGGACAGCGCTGACCAGTACAAGGCCTTCATGGCCCTCCAGAACGCCGCGAACTGACCAAGAATCCAAATGTGGCGTACCTCGCCAGCAGTTCGACCAGCGTCGATCCGGCCGTCACGGCCGGCTTCTTGGGCTGCCTCGGTAACGTGCTAACCGCAGAAGCGTGGTTCGAGGACGGCAAGATGATCGCGCGGGTGAGGGTGACTCACGACGCCAACATACGGGAGTGCGACCTCAAAGAAGCGTGCCTGACCAACATCGGCATCCACCAGACTCCCAGATCGATCATTCTTGAGCGCGCAGCCAAGCCTGCGGCCTAGCCCTCTTCTTCTTCCAATTCGTCGATCTCGAGTTCCATCTCCTCTTCTTCCTCTTCCTCTTCGACTTCCTTCTCGGGCTCCTTCTCGATCTTGCCCGCATTCAGGTCGACTTGCGTGATCCCCTGTAGTTCTCGGCTGGGGCAGTTGTTGCAGATGAACGTGACCTTGACGTCGTTCAGCCAGTCCGGAACTGAATTGATCTCTTTCCCACAGACGCACTTGACCATTATTTGTCCTCCTGGTGCTCGGCAAAGCTCCGAACCGCCTGACCGTGGGTTAGATAGCCGTTGACCAACATCACCACCGCACCGCCGAGATAGACCCATGCAAGCCCTGGCTCATGAACCTGGCCCGGATCTCTAATCGAATTGGCGCCGTCAAACATGCCCACGATCGACAGAACAAAGAGGATCCCACCGAACCAGAAGAACGTGTTCTTCCACCAAACGGGTTTGGGGAGCGGCTTGTCTTTGCCCACAAAGGGCAATGATACCGCCTCGTCAGGCTTTGATATCGACGACCTGACCCTTCGGCTCAAGCAGTTTGAGGAGTTCGCTCGCTTGGTCCTTCTGGGACTCGAGCGCACGTTTGAGGACGCGGGCCTGATAGTTCAGTTTGGCGGGGTCTTGAGTCCGGTTGGCAGAATAGGCCTGTGCGGCCGCCTGGATCGAGCCTTCAATACGCATCCTGTTATTGGTATCGGTAGATTTGCCGGGAACGTTAGGGCCGCGGGCATTGGGTCGCAGATCGACCCGCAACCAGGTTCAAACACTACTCGTAGTCCGTCCTTCATGATACGAATGAAGTTTGTGCTGGTCACCAAGGACAAGAAGATGGCCAAGGAGGCGGAAAAGGGGTTCCACCCCGACGACAAACTCTCTGTCTTCGAGGACTGGCGCCAGGCGCTGGACGCCTGCAAGGGCGCCGACCTGCTCCTGGTCGACCAGATCGCGACTCTGGAAAAGCCGCACCGCATCGCCGGCTACGAAAAGTTCGGCGAGGCGCGCATGGCCCACGAGCACGCCGCCTCCGTCCCGCTCGTCCTGATCTCGCCCGAAGAGGGCTATGAACTCGACTTTATGGTCGGCTGGCCCAACTTCGTCTTCGCCAACGTCCGACGCCCAGTCTCTTTCAAGATCTTTCGCCGCGCCTCCACTTGGGTGTGAAGTGACTAGGGCAGATCCACCTACTCTTTGCTCTTCGGATGCGCCTTCTCGACCGCCTCGCGCAGGCGCTCGATGCTCACGTGCGTGTAGACCTGCGTCGTCTCCAGGTTCTCGTGCCCCAGCAGTTGCTGCACGGTCTTGAGGTCGGCGCCGCCGTCGAGCAGGTGCGTCGCAAAACTGTGCCGAAGCGTGTGGGGCGTTACGTCCTCGGGCAGCCCAGCGCTGCGCGCCCACCGCTTGATGACGTTCTGCACCGTCCGCGAAGTCAGCGCTCCCCCGGTGGGCCCTGTGAACAAAGGATCACCCGCGTTGGGAGCCACGCGCTCCTTGTCGATATAGGACAGCACAGCCTCCCGACAAGCCGAACCAAAGAGGCAAACGCGCTCTTTGCTACCCTTCCCAAATACGCGCACCGAGCAATCCTCGAGATCCAGATCGCGCATCTTCACGCCGCACAGTTCGCTTGCGCGCAGGCCAGCGCCATAACCGAGTTCCAGTAGCGCACGGTCTCGCAGCGGTGTCTTTCCCACGGGCGCCTGGTCGAGCAACTGCTCGGCCTGGTGCTGGCTGAGCGCCTTCGGCAGCCGCCTGCGGCGGATAGGCGCCTCGATCAGTTCCGTCGGGTCGCCGTCGATCCGACCGATCCTAAGCAAATACCGCACGAACGTCCGCAGTGTCGCCAGTTTGCGCGCCCGCGTCGCGCTGCTCGTTCCGTACTTGCGCAGGTAGTCGCGCAGCGCGTCGGCGGTCAGTTCACCGTCGTCCCCGAGCACTGAGACCAGTTGCGCGAGGTCGGCGCCGTAACTCTTGCACGTGTTGGGCGACCGCACGGCCGCGAGGTGCGAAAGGAATGCTTCGACGTCGGTGGCCAGCCCCGCCACGGGTCAGTCCTCCAACTTGCTGAAGATCAGAGTCGCGTTGTGGCCGCCGAAGCCGAACGAGTTGGACATCGTGACGTCCACCGTGCCCTCGCGAGCCTCGTTGGGCACGTAGTCCAGGTCGCACTCGGGGTCGGGCGTCTCGTAGTTGATCGTCGGCGGCATCACGCTGTCGCGCATCGCGAGCAGACAGACGATCGCCTCGACCGCGCCTGCCGCCCCGAGCATGTGCCCCGTCATCGACTTCGTGCTGCTCATCGGCACTTTGTACGCCGCATCGCCGAGAAGCGCCTTCACGGCTGCCGTCTCCAGTTTGTCGTTCAGTTCCGTCGACGTTCCGTGCGCGTTGATGTAGTCCAGGTCAGCCGCCGAGACGCCAGCGTGATGCATCGCCATCTTCATCGAGCGGTACGCGCCGCTGCCCTCCGGATCAGGGGCAGTTATGTGATAGGCGTCGCCACTGAGCCCGTAGCCGATGATCTCGCCGTAAATCTTCGCCCCGCGCGCCTTTGCAAACTCGTAGTCCTCCAGGACCACCACGCCGCTCCCTTCGGCGATCACAAACCCGTCGCGCTCCAGGTCGAACGGGCGCGAGGCGTGCGCCGGATCGTCGTTGCGCGTGCTCATCGCCCTCGCCGCGCAGAACCCCGACATCCCGATCACGTTGATCGGCGCCTCAGTCCCTCCCGCAACCATGGCGATTGCGTCGCCACGCTTGATGATGTGGTAGGCGTCGCCGATGGAGTTCGTCCCTGTCGCGCACGCTGTTACGACGCACGTGTTCGGACCCTTCATCTTGTGCAGGATTGAGACATAGCCGGACGCCATGTCCGGGATCATGTACGGCACCAGGAACGGAGAGACCTTCGAGGGCCCGCGCTCGAAGATCGTGCGGGTCTGCTCGAGCATCGTGTTCAAACCGCCGATCC
>DATLWQ010000014.1:0-3765 GCA_035576225.1 Fimbriimonadaceae bacterium
GATCGATCTGCGCAAGACTGCGCTCTACGGAGTGCGACTGTGGTCCGGGCGCACGATGGAGGGCTCGCCCTTCGACCGCCTGGGCGTCCACGTCGAATCTGTCGGCAAGACCCTGCTCGTCGTCGCCGAGCACGAGCCGGAGGCGTCGCTCGTCAACGAAGCGCTCAACCTTTCGCACACGTCGAAACTTAGCCTCGTCTCACCGACCGCGTACGACGGCCTTGTCTGCAGTTTCGTGCGTGGCGTCGGCGAGGACTTCGGTATCGGCGTCATCAAGAGCATCGACTTTGCGGAGAGGTCGATGAAGGCGCTCAACACCGCGGTCGCCCCTGCGCCCGTTTCGATGGTGCGCGTCGGCTCGGTGAGGATCGACGAAACGGGGAAGGAGACCGGCGAGACAAAGCCGTGGACGGTATAACTCCCTGCGATGCGCCTCTTTCTCTTGCGGCACGGTCAGACCGCCTGGAACTCTGAGAAGAGGGCGCAGGGCCACTGCGACACTGAACTGGACGAGACGGGGATCGCCCAGGCGGATTCGATCGCGGCCTTCCTTTCCACGCGCGAGGTCGGAACGGTTCATACCAGCGACCTGCGCCGTTGCCTTCAGACCGCTGAGCGCGTCGCCGCCGCCTGTAGTGCGCCGCTCATCAAGACGCCGCTCCTAAGAGAGCGGAACTTCGGATCGTTGGAGGGTCGTCCTTATGACGAGGTGCGTACAGCAATACAACAAAAGGCTGTACAAATCGGATGCTCGAACTTCGATGCGCGCCCTGAAGGTGGCGAATCGTTCCAGGACGTCTGGCACCGGCTCGACCCGTTCGTCGCTTCCCTTGGGCAGGAAGGACAGGTCCAGACGGCGGTGTCCCACGCGGGCACGATCGGGCTGTTGATCGCAAAACTGATCGAGGCGGGCCCCGCCTCCGCCCGCAACTTCCGAATCAGCAACTGCTCGCTGACCGAACTGCAGCGACGGGAGGACAACAGTTGGACGCTCGTCCGTCTCAACGATTGCTCGCACTTGGAGAAGACTGATGAAGGTCTGGGAATCGGCGCGTAGAGCGCTACCGATCTTCGGGTCGGTCGTCCTGCTTTCTTTGGCGTTCCCGCCCGCGAACGTCTCGCTGCTCGTGCTCGTCGCGCTCGCGCCGTGGTTTGCCTCCTTGCGCGACACGGACGCGCGCGGATCGAAGAAGTCGGGCTACCTCTTCGGATTCCTGTACTTCCTTTTTCAGATGTTCTGGCTCGTCCCGTTCGTCTCGCACTGGACGGGCAGCATCGCTTTGGCGGTGGTTCCGTGGGTGGTGGCCGCAGCGGCGGCGGGCTTCTACTACATGCTCGCCGGCTGGCTCGTCTATCGCTGCTGGCAGCGCAAGGCGCTCTGGGCGATCCCTCTTGTGTGGTCCGGCGTCGAGGCGTTTCGCAGTTACATCATCGGCCTTGCGTTCCCGTGGGGCCTGGTCGCGTTCCCGCTGTGGCGCTATCCGGCCGTCGTGCAGCACGCAGCGTTCGGCACTATCTTCTTTGTCAGCGCGACCGTCGTGTTCATCAACGTGCTTGTTGCGTGCGTGATATGGCCCAAAGAGGGGATGCTCACCCAGCGCGCAGGTTTCCAGTCGGGGATCTTCCTCCTGATCCTTCTCATGTACTCGCTGCTGCGATACAACTCGACCAACGCAGGCCCGGACAAGAAGGTGTACACCGTCGGCCAGACGGGCGTCGACGTCGCGTTCGGAAACCCGAAGGACGTCGAGCGGAACCTCCAGACGGCGGTGGACACTCTCATGGGCGCTGCGTCCCTCAACAAGTCGAGCGTCCTCATCCTGCCCGAGGGCGTGGCGATGGCGAGCGTCTCCGTCCCGCCCGAGGGCCCGGTCCACCCTGTCGATGGCCTGGCCGTCGTCTTCGGCGGGAACAGGGTGGAGGGCGATGACACGTTCCAGACCGCCTATGCCTACGACGGAACCTGGAAGTGGGCTGACAAGACGCGGCTCGTGATTTTTGGAGAATACGTGCCTCTGCGCGACACGCTGCCCTTCCTCCAGGACTTCGACCTCCCAAGCGGCGACCTTACGCCGGCGAAGAAACTCAAGACATTAGAAGTGGACGGCGTGAAGACGGGAACCTTGCTTTGTTTCGAGGGGCTTTTCCCAGACCTCGCGGAGCGGCACTGCCGCAACGGTGCGCAGGTGCTCGCTGTGATGTCGATCGACGACTGGTACCAGGGGACCCCGGCGCCGGAGCAACTCTCGGGCTCCTCCGTCTGGCGGAGCATCGAGTCAGGTCTGCCCGTGCTTCGTTCGGCGAGCCTGGGTACGAGCCTCGTCACCGACTGCCGCGGACGCGTGCCTATCATGGCGCCGGTCGGCAAGACCGTTCCGCTGCGGGTCGAGGTATCGGTGCCCGCGAAGTCCGACGCATTCGACTATCGGTTCGGCTTCGTCTGACTGTGCTGGCTCTCGATCGCCTGGGTGTACTTCGAGCGCTATTTCGGTAGGATCGGGCCGCGCAAGGATTGAGGAGCGGGCGCGCGCAGACCGACAATAGAGCGTGCCTTCGCCGCGCCGAGAACGCCGAGACCCACTGCCGGACATCGTCGTCGGAAACGTGCCTGCGCCTGTCCTCACCACCTTTAGCGAGGACCAGATCAAGGCAGTGCGCGCGGCGGTCAAGAAGTCGCGCAGGCACTCGATCGACCTCCGCTTCACGATCCCGCTGCCGTTCTCCTCGTTCTACTTCGTGCTCCTTGCGGGCCGCGACACACGGCGCGAGACCGTCTCGGTCGAGGAGGAGCGGCGCGCGAGAATGGGCGGAGGCGTCCGCTCGGCGTTCTACGCTTTTCTGTTCGTGGGCCTCTTCATCGCCTGCCTCGCGCTGCTCTATGTGATCAAGTCAGAAATGGGCATCGACCTCTTCAAAGGCCACCTCAAGGACTACCTGCCTTTTTGGCGCTAGATCCTGCCCGTCAGATATGGCAAGCAGCCGTCAATAACGCAACTAGGACCCTGGGCCCCGAGTGCCATTCTTCACTAGGGGAACTCCAGCCATGGTCGCACGATACAACGAGGTCATCTTTGCCGGCGGGCTCTGCACACTGGTCAACGAGGCCGCAGCCCACTCCCCAAGCGAATCCTGGCACCCGGCGAAGAGCGAGATCGAACACCTTGTCTCCCTGGGCGCAACGATCCATTCGTCGTGCGCCGAATTGCGCGGGTCGATGGCCTTCAGCGACTCGTGCTTCGAGCCCTTTCTGACATCGCTTGTCTCTAGGGGCGTCGCAGAGTGCTTCGTGCTCTCCACCTGCAACCGCGTCGAACTCTATGCGGTCGCTCGGAACCATGACGTGCTGCTCCAGGCGCTCTCCGCACACTGCGGACGACCTGCCGAGGAACTCTCGCGGATGCTACAGAAGCGCAAGGGACCTGAGGTCGTGAGCCACCTGTTCAGCGTCTGCTCCGGGATCGACTCCGCCGTCCTTGGCGAGACGGAGATCGTCAGCCAACTCAAAACGGGATGGCAGATCGCGGAAGACGCAGGGACGGTCGGTCCGATCCTGGGCACCGTCCTTCGGATGGCGCTCGCGACGGGCAAGCGCGTGAGGAGCGAGACGACGATCAGTCGAGCCGTCACGTCGATCGCGTCTCTGGCTATGCGGGAAGCAAGCAGGCGCGCGAAGGGGCTGCACGACAAGCGGCTGCTCATCGTCGGTGCGGGCGCCGCGGCGATGTCGGCGGTCAAGTACCTCGTCGAACACCTGCCCGCAGAGGC
>DATLWQ010000015.1:0-2425 GCA_035576225.1 Fimbriimonadaceae bacterium
ATGAACGCGCTCGACAGCAAGACGAGCGACATCCACCTCCAGCCCGAGCGCAACCAACTCAGGATCCGCTACCGCCAGGACGGCGTCCTGCACGAGACCGGTGCGCTTCCGCCAGAGCAGGCCAGCAACGTCATCGCCCGCCTCAAACTCGCCGCGATGATGAGGATCGACGAGACCCGAGAGCCGCAGGACGGACGCATCGACATGGAGTACGAGGGACGCCGCCTCTCCGCCCGTGCATCGTGCGTGCCCAGCCTCAACGGCGAGAAGTTCGTCATGAGGCTCCTCGACCCACAGTCGATGAAGGTCGAACTCCAGGGCCTCGGAATGCCAGAAGAAGTCCGCAAGCACTGGGAGCAGGCCATCCAGATACCCTACGGCCTCATCCTCGTCACCGGGCCCACCGGCTCCGGTAAGACGTCGACGCTCTATGCCTCGCTCAACCTGCTCGACAGCGTGCAGCGCAACATCGTCACAGTCGAGGACCCAATCGAATACGAGTTCGACGAGAACATAGCCCAGGTACAGGTCACCGAGAAGATGACCTTCCCTCGGGTCATGCGATCCTTCCTCCGCCAAGACCCCGACATCATGATGGTCGGTGAAATGCGCGACCCCGAGTCGCTCGCCATCGGTATCCAGGCGGGCCTCACGGGCCACCTCGTCCTCACGACACTCCACACCAACAACGCGATGGAGACGATCGGACGCATGTTCGACATGGGCGCAGAGCCCTACCTCGTCGGAGGCGTCATCACCGCGATCATGGCGCAGAGGCTCGTCAGGACGGTCTGCTCCAAGTGCGCCGCGCCCGCGCGCTACACGCGCGAGGAACTCGAGATGGTCGGTATTACTGCGCAGGACATGCCCAACGCGAAACTCATGCAAGGCGCAGGATGTGACACGTGCAAGGGCACGGGCTACAAGGGCCGCGTCGGCATCTTCGAACTCATCATCGGCACGCGCGAATTCAAGCAGGCAGTCGCGCAGAACCTCGACTACAAGCAGATGCTGGAAGTCGTCAAGAAGCAGGGCTTCCGAACGATGCTCGAGGACGGCAAGTCCAAGGTGCTCCAAGGACGCACCTCGCCCGACGAAGTCATCAAGGCCGTCTTCACCCAGGCGCTCGAGTGAAACGGAAATTCTTACTCATCGCCGTCATCGGAACGCTGCTGCTCGGCAGCGTGACGGTCATGTACTCCGCGACCGGCGACAGCTGCAGCGACGCCGCCAACCTCCAGGCCGAGAGGAAGGAGGCCAGAAGAGTCGGTCTCCCCACGACGATGGACGAGGTCGTCGTCGGCTCGATCGACGACTCAAGGAACGCAGCACCGCTCATCGTAGAAGCCGCAAGCCTATTGGAGAGCGAGCCCGCCATCGCGCTCGACAAACTGACCCAGGCATCGCGGATGCCCAGTTGCGACTTCGACTGGAAAAAGGCGCAGAAGCCCGACTTTTGGAAGCACATCAGGTTCCAGGACTGCATCCATGCGTTACTAGCCTCCGCCACCAAGAAGTTCGAGGGTGGCGACTCTGGCGGGGGGAGGCGGACCCTCTTGGTCGCCCACAATCTGATCAATCTCGTTTCGACCTATCCCACGCAGGAGGCGCTCAAGCAGTCCGTCCTCGCCGAACGCGCGCTCTACGGCCGCATGGGGGGCCTCATGGTCGAGAACCCTAAGGACATGCTGCTACTCCCCGCTGTCCAGGCCGAGACCATCACCCCAAGATCGACCAAAGTCATCCTTAACGCACTGCGCGACTTCGTCGCGGCGGGCAACGAGTCGGGCAGGTCGAAGAGCGCGGGGCCCGTCCAGGCCTTTGCCACGATGTTCAACAAGCGCACTTACCCGCTCGACCCTTGGGGCCCCGCCTCTGTCGAGGCGACCCACCTCGCCGGTGCAAGAGACCTCATGCAGGCACTGGATGAAGACTCGGACTGGATCCGCGTGCGGTCGACGATCGACAAGTTTGCGGACAAGTGGATGGCAGACAAGAGACAGAGCGCGTACACCCTGCGGCAGGCGGCACCGTCTCTGCAAGTACTAGCACGCCTGCTCGCCGAAAACGAGGCTGCGCGCCGCGTCCTCTTCGTCGCGGCTGCGGCCTTCCGCTACAAAGCCGACAACCAACAGTTCCCAAAGGAGTCGCCCGTCATCGGCACCACGTCCTCAGACCCGTTCACCAGCGAGCCGCTGCACTACCAACAGGTCGGACTCGGTTTCGAAGTCCACTCGGTCGGCGCAGACGGCCTCGACAGCGGCGGTTCGGTCCGTGAGGGCATGACGATCGATCGAGACGTCAGTTTCTACTTCAAGGGCGACGCAAAGACCTAGCACGGGGCCTTGATATACTGCTTGCGAGGGGGGTTCGGACGAAGAAGGACGTTATGGCGAAAAAAGTAATCCTGGCGTCGGTGTTCGTT
>DATLWQ010000016.1:0-3762 GCA_035576225.1 Fimbriimonadaceae bacterium
ATCAAGTGCGTCCAGGCGACTGCGAGCCAGTCCAACATCGAACAACTGCGCCCCTTTGCCAGCGACCCCGACTCAGAGGTCGGCGTCATGATCCGGAGGATGCGCGCGGACATTAAGGAGTTCACGCTCAAGTAGCGAAGACCGAACCTTCACGGTATAAAATCGTTCCTTAAGAGCGAGCGATGAGCAGCGGGAACAAGGCAGGGCCGTTCATCAAGTGGGGGGTGTCTGGTTGCGGACTTGGCGCAGGAATTGGTGCGTTCACCTTTGTCTACAACGATCCCGGATACCCGCAGCACCCCAGTGCCGATGCCGCTCAGTCGGGCGCATTGGTCGGCGGCGTTATCGGCCTCGTGGTCGGCATCCTCGTCGTTCTAGCGATGATTGCCATTGATCGCAACCGAAACGACATCCGCAAGCGCGCCGCCGCAGAGCACTACGTCGCGAAGGTCGTGCCCGAACTGCTGCAGGACATTCTCAACGGATGGGACTGGGAGGCATGGCACGCGGTGGGCTTGCTCGCGGACTATCGGGACACGGACCTCACCAGGCAGATGCTAGAGACGATGGAGCAGCGGTTCAAGAACCAGGAGGTCTGGACCCGCGACGAGGGCGCGATCGTCAGGCACGCAGTCAAGTCCATCCTGCGCACGCAGCACATCGGCGGCCTGGAGGAACTTCAGAAGTATAGGACCAACTTCGGTTCGCGACTTGGGGTCGAGGTGAGGCGGCTCAAGAAGGACCTCAAGGAGATCGACAAGATCACTGCCAAGGGCTAGGAGCGACCCCTGATCCTGGGAAAAGGGGAATCACGAGAATTGACAATCTGAGCGACTTGGCCGCCTGCTCCCACATTGCGGCCTCATTCTAAACGAGCGGTCTCCATGCCCGCCACCTGCTCTCGGTAGAATTGGCCCAGACCCATGGCAGCACAGCGCACAGTGATCGTCGTAGGCGGCGGGCTCGCAGGACTCATGACCAGCATGAAACTCGCTGAGGCGGGCCACAAGGTCAAGATCTTTAGCCTCGTACCGGTCAAGCGCAGCCACAGCGTGTGCGCCCAAGGCGGAATCAACGGCGCGGTCAACCTGCGCGGCGAAGGCGACTCGCCCTACCTCCACTTCGAGGACACTGTCACCGGCGGCGACTTTCTCAACCACCAGCCGCCTGTCATGCGCATGGCCGAGCGCGCCCCGGCGATCATCTATCTGCTCGACCGCATGGGCGTCCCCTTTAACCGCACGAGCGAGGGTCTGCTGTCATTCCGCCGCTTCGGTGGCACGCTCAAGCACCGCACGGCCTACGCGGGCGCGACCACGGGCCAGCAACTCCTCTACGCGCTCGATGAGCAGGTGCGGCGCTTCGAGGCCAGCGGTGAAGTTCAGAAGTTCGAAGGCTGGGAGTTCCTTGGCATCGTCAAGGACGAGCAGGGAAAATGTCGCGGCATCGCAGCGCAGAACCTGCGCACGATGACCATCGACTCTTTCGCAGCGGACGCCGTCGTGATGTGCACCGGCGGTCTGGGCGTGCTCTTCGGCCGCAGCACCAACTCCATCGTCAACACCGGTAGCCCGCTGAGCATCTGCTACCAGCACGGCGCGGTCTATGGCAACCCGGAAATGATCCAGATTCACCCGACCGCGATTCCTGGTGAGGACAAGTGCCGTTTAATGAGCGAGTCGGTCCGCGGCGAGGGTGGGCGCGTGTGGGCCCCGAGGAACCCAGACGACCAGCGGCCCGGGCGCGAGATCCCAGAGAAGGACAGGTGGTACGTGTGCGAAGAGATGGATCCGGTCTACGGCAACCTGCTCAGCCGTGACATCGTGAGTTTCATCATCTATTGCGTGTGCAAGACGGGTCGCGGCATCAAGGGGCGCGAGCAGGTCTACCTCGACATCACGCAACTCCACACCAAGCAGGGCATGAGCCGCGAACAGATATGGGACAAGTTGGGCGGCGTCTTGGAGATCTACGAGAAGTACATGCGCGAGGATCCGATTGAGAACCCGATGCGCATCTATCCGGCGGTCCACTACACCATGGGTGGCTTGTGGGTCGACTATGAGAAGGGACACGACTCGACGCTCGATATCGACTCTCCGCGCAACCAGGCGACGTCGATCCCCGGGCTCTACGCCGCGGGCGAGTGTGAGTACCAGTACCACGGCGCCAACCGACTCGGTGCGAACGCGCTTCTGACGTGTCTGACTGGAGGCGAACTCGCCGCGCTCGGTGTGCTCGCGTATCTGAAGAACACGGAGGCCAGCGCGAAGGACGTGCCGGCCTCGCTGTTGGAGGACTGCCGCAAGAAGGGCAACGACGAGTACGACGGCTACCGCAAGTCGAACGGAAGCGAAAACCCGTACCGCCTCGCCGCCGAACTCAGCGACACGATGTGGAACAACTGCGGCATCTGGCGGCTCCAAAAGGACCTGATCTCCGCAAGGGAAAAACTGGGCGAACTCGCCGCGCGCATCCGACAGTGCGACCTCCTAGACGGAGGCACGTGGTCGAACCAGGCCGTTCCCTACACGCGGTCCGTCGCCAACATGATCGAGGTCGGCAAGGCGATCGTCGGTGGAGCAATCGAACGCGACGAGTCTCGCGGAGCGCACTTCAAACTCGACACGCCCGAGCGCAACGACGCCGATTGGCTTCGCACCACCAAGGCGACCTGGACCCCCGACGGACCGACGTTCGACCTCTCAGAGCAGATCGAGTGCAACGTCATCCCACCCAAGGCGAGGAAGTACAAGATCAACCAAAACTCGATCGTCCGCAAGATCATGGGCGAGGACTTCTTCGAGAAGCACGGGGTCGTCGACGAGGGCGAGGTCGTCGGGCGCTGAGCCCACGACTAGACGGCTGACGCCAAATCGCTCAAGACTCGAGCCGTCTCTTCGATTCCGATGCATGAGTCGGTGATCGACTGGCCGTAGACTTCTGGCGCAGACTGTTTGCCCTCCACTAGGTTGCTCTCGATCATCACCCCGAACACCGGCGAAGACCCCGAAGCCACTTGGGAAGCGACGTCCGCGAGGACGCCCGCCTGGCGTGTGAAGTCCTTGCCGCTGTTGCCGTGGCTGCAGTCCACCATGATGCGGGCCGGCAGGTCGCACCGCTCCAACAGCGCCGCTGCTTCGGCGACGCTTGCGGCGTCGTAGTTCGGCCCCGTACGGTATCCGCCGCGCAGGATCACGTGGCACTGGTCGTTGCCGGTCGTGTGGCTGATCGCTGCGACGCCCTGCTTGGTCACAGACGGGAACCAGTGCGGCTGTCGCGCAGCCAGCAGCGCGTCGACGGCGGGCTGCACGTTGCCGTCCGTCGCGTTCTTGAAGCCCACGGGCATCGAGAGGCCGCTCGCTAGTTGCCTGTGGATCTGTGACTCCGTCGTGCGCGCTCCGATCGCACCCCACGCGACCAGGTCGGCAATGTGCTGCGGCACGGTCGTGTCCAAGAACTCGCAACCGACCGGCAGCCCCAGTTCGTTGATCTCCAGCAACAGACGCCGCGCGATCCGCAGCCCTTTGTTGACGTGGAAACTCTCGTCGAGGTCGGGGTCGTTCACGAGCCCCTTCCATCCCACGCTCGTGCGCGGCTTTTCGAAATACGCACGCATCACGACGACCAACTTGTCGGCGACGCTGTCGGCGATTTCCTTGAGCCGCTTGGCATAGTCGAGCGCGGCGTCAGCGTCGTGGATCGAGCACGGCCCGACCACGCAGACGAGTTTGCGCGAGCCCGCCGTCAGAGAATCTACGA
>DATLWQ010000017.1:0-3253 GCA_035576225.1 Fimbriimonadaceae bacterium
ACCCTGCCTCTGGCAGGTTCTCCGTGTCGGGTGCGAACCTCCACACCTGACGTCCAGTTTTCCGACTCAGCGCGAGAAGTTCACCCGACCACCGGCTAACGTAGATGTTCTGATCGTCAAATGCAGGAACGCAGGTTAGGAACGGACGTTGCGAAACCTTGAGCCATTTCTCCTCGCCCGTCGCACGCTTGTAGACGTTCATCGATCCGTTCCACACCGCGTGTCCTGTTGGAGTGAATTCTGTCTTGCTTACCCACTTGACGGAGCCGTTCTTGACGTCGATCGAATAGAGTCTGCCGTCCCATGCGCCGACAAGTGCGCATCCGTCCACCACCGGAAGTTCGAGTGCCTGCGGCTCCTCGCCGAGCCTTCTGCGCCAGGCCTCCTTTCCGGTCGCAAGGTCGACGGCATACACGTTGTGGTCTTCGCTACTGAGGACGGCGAGCCCGTTGACCACGACCGGTCTGCCGTTGATGAATTTGTCGCGGTATTCCCAGTCGACCTTGCCGGCCCTGAACGACCACTTTGCCTTTCCCGTCTCCGCATCGAGCGCATCGAGCACTCCATCGAACCCGCCGATCAGCACGAGTCCACCGACAGCAAGCGGCCGGTTCCGAGCGTCCCGCGCCTTCTTGAACGTCCAGATCTGTCTTCCGCTCGACCGGTCGAACGCGTAGACGGTCCCATCCTGCGATCCCACGTACACGCGGTCCTTGGTGACCTCCGGCTGCCCAGGAGGGCTCGTGAATACGACCGGCTCCGGTCCCGTGGCGACCGTTGTGAGGAGGAGCGCAAAGAGCACTCTAGGAGGGTACCAATCCCGCTTCGTAGGAAAAGGCGGCATCCTCATGGGCAAATCCGGAACGAAACAAAGTACCGTGCCGTAGGTAGGACAATACTATGGAAACTGCGACCCAGTACGAGTTCAAGAAGAAGGCGACCGAGGCCATCAGCGGCACGAGGAAGCGCTATCTGGAAGACCTGGAAGCCATGAGCGAAGAGGCGCTCACGACCTGCCCCGGTGGCTGCGCACGCACTCCGGCAGACTTCACCTACGAGATCGTTACGCTCAACCGGCGCATCGCCAAGCGCCTGCGCGGTGAAGACCCCGGGCCGTCGAAGTTCGACGGCTGGATCAAGGCTCCAGCCGAATTCAACAACAAGGCGACGATCATCGCCGAGTTCACCGACTCATCGAAGGAGATCGAGGACGCGCTCGCCAAGATTCCGGAAGACGAGATGCTACGCACGATCCAACTTCCGAAGGACACGACGAACCCCTACGACCTCGTGCTCTTCGCGTCGTACCACACGGGCTACCATTGCGCCCAACTCAACTACATCCAGACGCTCGGAAACGACGCCGAGATACACTGGAAGTTCGACGACTGATCCGAATCTTCCTCCTCCGTTTTGCGCTGCGGAACGGAGGAGGGGATCAAGAAGAAGGAGAGAGCACCTTCTCCATTCGGATGACGCGCATAGTCCCTCCGAAGGCCCTCTTCTCGACCTGCTCGACGATCGACCATCCTAGGGCGACGAAGCGGGGCTCGGCGAAGAGCGATGCCTCCGTCGTCGCGACCTTACAGCCAGCCGAGGCGAGGTGAGCCTCGGCACGTGCGAGCAGGAGCGTTCCGATCCCCTTACCGATCCAGTCTGGGTCGACGTACCACATTCCGAGCACGCACAGTTCGGGGTGGCATGAGGAGAAGCCGACCACTCGTCCGTCGGCGACTGCACAGAAGACTGCCTCGCCCGTTGACACGACCTTCTCGAACTTGGTAGGCGTCAGTCTTTCGATCCACAGGTCGATAGCGCCGGAATCGTAGAGAGGGCGCAGGCAGGCGTCTACAGATTTGCGCTGGACTTCGGCCAGCGAAGGGAAGTCGTCCGCGGTGGCAAAGCGGACGACCGGACTCATCCCTTCATCCGCACAAGTTTAATGTTGTTGTTTGCGACGCCGCTGAGCGGATCCTTCTCGCCAGGGATCTTGAAATCGAGACTCTTCTTGTCGTCAGAGAGTTCGAAATAGTAGTTGTTGTTCAAGACCGCCATCGTGTTCTCAAACGCCATGTCTTCGGCAAGACCAGACTGCGTACCAGTATCCGCCTTCTGGTGAACCTCGGTCATATGCTGACTGAGGGGCTCGTCGTTGAATGTCAGGTACTGGATCTGAACGCCGTTGGCGCTGGTAAACCACTTGCCTGTGATCTTGTCCGGAGACTTGTAGCGCGTATAAAGCATCGTGCCGTCCTTATGGAACTCCCAGTAGAACTCGCCGTCGACTGCGTTAGGGTCTGCGTCCTTAAGCCCGAGCGCCTTGGCGGTCTCCGGATCGATGCTCATGTCCTGGCTCCACTTGCCCTCCAGGAAGGAGGCGACGTCGGTCAGGCCGTTTTCGCCGAAGGCCGGCGGGTTTGGATCGCGTGCAAGTTCCGGCTGTTTCTTCGCCACTTGACAGCCGGACACGACTACGAGACTGGCGACAATAAGCGCCCCTAAAGCAGGTTTTATATTCCCCGACATGATGTCCGTTAATATATCACGAAGGGGTGTTTCACGGACCGTGTCGTGAAAAGGCTTCGGTCCGTGTAACAAGGTTTCTACTTAGAAGTAGATCCCCCAGATGTTCCGGAACCCGACGAATCGCCTGAAGTAGTGCCGGACGTCTTGGAAGAATCCGTGCTAGGCGTGGACGTGGAGGAACCCTCAGTCGTCATTGGCTTGCTGGCCGGCGGTGCGCCTGTCGATGTTTGGGCAGGAGAGCCGCTGTTTGTCGGTTCGGCCTTTTTGGACGAACAACCGTACACACCCAGGACGGCGGTGACCGCCGCCAGGGCGATGGCGAGGTGCATGAGTTTTTTCATGACGCAAACCTATTCAACATAGGCCGGGGACGGTCCGTTCCGACGTGGGCTAACGCGGCTGGGCGAGCCCTGCCGGCCCAAAGGTTCGAACCTGGAACTCGACCTCTGCGCCCAGCATTTCCCCCCATTTCGACCTTTGCTTGTCGGTCAGGGTGTCCAGCGCCTTCTTATAGGTTGCGGTGCGCGCGTCGCGATACTTGCTGATGTCGTTGGTCCGCCGCCACACCTCGGAGAGTTGGTCGAAGGCGTCTTCGATGGTCTGGCGTTGCGCAGTTGCGAGTCCAAGCCTGTCCGCGACGTCGGCAAGCAGGAAAGCCCGGGGGCCCTGGGTCTGCAACATGATCTCGTCGAGGCGCTTCTTCTGCTTCGGCTCAAGCAGCAGCGTC
>DATLWQ010000018.1:0-4191 GCA_035576225.1 Fimbriimonadaceae bacterium
TGCGACCAGGCTCTCGCCCAACGGGCCGTCGTACGAGGCGTAGGCGAGTTTGACGTCCGGGTTGGGCACCGGGTTCGACTCGAGTTCGCCGTAGAACATGTCCCATCCTCCGGCCTGCAGCCTGGCGCCCAGCCACGATCGCGAGGAGTTCGCCCATTCGAGCGCACCGATCAGCCTCTGCCCGCCCTTGCTGGTCTTCTGGCGCCCGACGGTGAAAATCGAGCCCCTAGACCGGTGCTGTAGGTTCGCTTCGACCAAGTCCTGCCTCGTAGCCTGGGAGTCTCCGCCGACCGTCGGCATCGTCTGGGCGTTGTCGTACTGGTACACGGCGCGCAGGGTCGTCCCCTCTCCCGCATCATAGGCCAGCCCGACTCGCCCTCGGGTGAATAGCGTGGCTCGGTTGTCGTTGAGACTGGCAAAAAAGTCGTTGTCGTCCCGCCTCTCTGCACGCTCCCTGAACTCAATGTGTACGGTCAGGCCAGGTGCGATCGCCGGTAGAGAGTTCTGGGGGATGAAGAATAACATTTGTCGCCTCCGCGCCCCTGTGGGGGCGTGGGTAGAATGTGCGATCTTTAACGGCCCAGTCATATGACGGGCGTCATAGACTTGGCCGCCCTCCTCGCCAAGACTGAGGGCCGGAGGACGCATGAAGAGTCGCAAGACGGCACGAAACGGCACCTACGGACAGGTCCCCAGTGCGCGGGCTTCACACCGCCGCCAGTGCGCAAACTGGCCGCTCATTGCGCGTTTTCAAGACGAAACGCCGACCAAATCCGGGCTCGGAAAAACACCCAACTTTGCATGCCTTTTTTCAGCCTTGAAATTGAACTTTCTGAACGCACGAAAATGGTCCTTGTGGGTCCCGTATTCACGGAACCGCGGGGGTCAAATTCGCTACTCTCGGTTTAGACGCGGAATCAGGGGAAACGTGCTCGCCACGTCCCGCGTTTGGGAGCGACAACTGTGAAACTTCAAGCGCAGTTTCTGGTATTTGGAATCGCACTCTTGTCTTATGGGTTTGTTGGTGCAACGCAGTCGACTGGCAAGTCGCAGGCGGATCGCCTCTTCGCTCGCGCACAGGCCGATGACTACATGGGCAGTAACGCGGGATGCATGGAGTGCCACCCCGACAAGGTCGAGCACTTCTCCGAGTCGCCGCACGCGGCGTTCATGTCGGACCCCAACCTTCCGCCGGACAAGAGCGGATGCCAAGGATGTCACGGACCCGGCAACATCCACGTGGCCGACGAGAACGCAGAAGTGATCTCGTTCACTAAGATGAGCCCCAAGGAGTCTTCTGCGGCGTGCCTCCGGTGTCACGAAAAGACGATGGACAAGAACCAGTGGCACAGGACCGACCACGCGCGCGCAGACGTCGCGTGCGTCTCCTGCCACCAGATCCACTCCGACACCGAGACCGACCTTGGGAAGAAAGTCAAGAGCAAAGACCCGCGGTCGGCGCTCTTCGCGGCAAAGCCGGATCCCAAATCCATGCTGAAGGCCGACGAGGAGACGTTGTGCGGATCGTGCCACCCGGCGGTAACCGCCGAGTTCCGCGGCGCGCACAGGCACCCGGTGCCCGAAGGTCGCATGGTGTGCAGCGACTGCCACTCGCCGCACCCGTCGAAGGCGAACACGGTTAGGCAGGACGCCCTCAAGAAGAACTGCGTGACCTGCCATACCGAAAAGGCCGGCCCGTTCATCTTCGAGCACGATCCAGTCGCTGGCAACATAGGCGACGGCTGTGTCGAATGCCACCGCCCGCACGGGACAAATAACCCGAGACTGCTGATTTCCGTGACGCGAGGGCTCTGCGCCCAGTGCCACACCGACAAACTCGCGGGGCACCACCCCGGGCAGACGTGCTGGAACGCCGGCTGCCACGTAGCGACGCACGGGAGCAATACAGATCCGAGGTTCTTGCAGCATTGACGGAGCGAAGCAACATGAGACTTCTTAGATCGATCACCGCATTGACGATGGCAGCCATCGGGATGATGGCGGTCGTCGCCCGCGCGCAGGACTCACAGGAGGAAGGGCAGGCAGCGAAGCCTAAACTGAGCGAGGTCACCATCAGCGTCTCCTCCTATGACCACAGCACCTCACTGAGCCAATACGTGACCCCGCTGGCCGGCATCGGGCTGCAAAGCCTTCGAGTGAAGGCGCCGCTGACAGAGACCTCTCCCTTCATCACGTTCATCGCGAGAGGAATGCCGGACCAGGACAACTACCAGTCCGCGCTCGTCGAACTGGCACAGAGCGGGACTAGGCTCTTTGTAGACCGCTACGAGTACGGGCATTTCGATTTTGACTGGAGACCGAGGTCGGAGAGCATCGAAAAGAAGGCGAGCGTCACGGTCGACCAGAAGATCGCGCCGGGCATCGGCGGGTACGCGACCTACAAGACCGACAAAAACTACGAGCACTACGCGGCCCCGCGGGCGGCAGACGTGACGCGGACGCAGACCGTCGGTCTCGGTGTCGGAGGAGACGTCCTCGGTGGAAACGCGAAGGTCGCAGCGACCGAGCGCCGCACTTACACGGAGAGCGGCGGCCAGCCGACGACTCTCCAGCGCACGTACAGCGCGTCCTTCGGCCGCGATCTGAGCGACACTCTCAGCCTCGCGGGGCTCGCGCAGACCTCGCGCATCGAGCAGACCGGCCTGCCGAGCAGCGACATCAACGTCTATCTGCTGAACGGAACCTGGGACTTGGCGCCGAAGACGACGCTGCAGTTCCGTCTCTCCGACCAGGAACTCGACCTGAACACGATCCAGAACGCCTATGTCCAAAGGCGTGTGACCACCAGCGCCCGCTTGCTCCAGCGGATTCCTGGCTGGTCACTGCAATTGGGCTACAGACACCTGGAGACCGAGCGAGTGCGCGCAGACCACTCCTTCGTTGACGTCCCCGCGACGGACTCGTTCGACTTCCGGGCGGCCGGCCACATGGGAACGTCGAGGGTGACGCTGCGCGGCAGCCTCGAGGACGTCTCGAAGGACGCCGTCATGCAGACCGACGACCCGCGCCAACTCTATTGGAACAACCGTGCGATGGTCCAAGCCAAGGTCGAGCAGGCGGGCGACTCCTTCGCGGCATACGGCGTCTACACCTACCGCTACCGCAAGAACGACGGCCGTGGCGTCGCACTGGACTGGCACAACCTGGCGCTGGGTGGCAGTTACGTCTACAACTGGGCGCTGAGCGGCTTCGCGGAACTCTCCTACGACGCGTTCCGCGCAAGCGGCACGGCCGAGACCGGGCAGTCGCTGGACTTCTACTTCCCGGACAGTTGGAACTTCGCCGCGGGCGTGGACTGGACGCACGATCCCAGCCTGACGGCGTCGGCAAGCATCAATTTCTTTGAGTCGGGCGACGTGAGGGGCACCCAGGTGGCCTTCAGCGTCCGCCGCTGGCTCTCGGAAAACGACAATATCGAAGTCATATTCGCGCCTTGGTCGCGCGACGACAGACAGTTAGACCTGACAGGATTCCGTTCGACTTACCTAAGCGCACGGTATTCGGTGCGGTTCTAGAGGGTTTGTAATTTGGAAGCAACGACACGCACAAGAAACAGGAAGCAAAGATCATGAAAGATCGTCGGTTTATCACATTGTTCGCAACAATCCCGCTCATAGGCGCGATTCTGGCGATCCAGAGTTGCGCGGGCGTGGGCGGGCCGACCACTCTCAATGGTGGCCAGGGGTCTGTCACGGCAGACTTCCTGGCGCTGCTCAGCGATGCGCAGAGGTCCGCGTCTTATATCGGCCCGCAACCCTGCTCCGCTGACACCTGCCATGGCAGTGGCCCAGACTCCAACTATACGCACTGGCAGTCGACGAAGCACTTCGCCAACAACGTCACGTGCGAGAACTGCCATGGGCCGGGCAGCGCCCACCAGGCCAACCCGACCTCGGACAACATCTTGACGTTCCCGAGGATCGCGGCTCCGGTCGTGTGCGCCCAGTGCCACGGGCCGATCTACGACCAGTACAAGTTCTCCCTGCACAGCCAGTTGATCGAGCACCCGGTAGACGGAGCGATCACCAGCCCCGAAAGCACCGGCAGGTCCTCTCGCTGTATCGCATGTCACGGCGGTCTCTTCCGGACCATGACATACGATGGTGATCTCGACATAGCGACAATGCCTGCCGAGGAGATCCAGCAGATAGCGGAAGACATCCTTACGAC
>DATLWQ010000019.1:0-2488 GCA_035576225.1 Fimbriimonadaceae bacterium
GGCCCTAGCGTCGCGCCGAAATACTGGCCTTCGTTGGAGATCAGTTCCTTCATGAGTTCGGTCGAACACGCGACCGCGCCCGCGATCAAGTCGCTGTGCCCGCCCAGATACTTGCTCGCTGTGTGGATCGAGTAGTCGATCCCCATCTTTGTCGGCTGCTGATAGAGCGGGCTGCTATAGGTGTTGTCGATCGCGGTGCGAATGCCCTTCGACTTTGCGAACGCAGAGATTGCAGCAAGGTCTTGAAGCCGGAACACGATGCTGCTCGGCGACTCGAGGAAGATGAGCGCGGTCTCGGGTCGCACCGCTTCGAAGACCTCCTGCGGATCGTTGCCGACCACGAACGTCGTCTCGACGCCGAACCTCGGAAGGTAGTCCTTCAAAAAGCCGTGCGTCGGCCCGTAGCATGTGTCGACGCAGACAACGTGTGAGCCCGCCTTGCAACTCGCCATGATGCAGGCGGTGATCGCCGCCATGCCGCTCGAAAAAAAGCGCCCGCACTCGGTGCCCTCCATGGCGGCGAGTTTGTGTCCGATCAGATCCAGCGAGGGATTGTTGACGCGGCTGTAGAAGCAGCGCCCTCCAGGGGTTCCAGGGTCGTTCTGTGCCTCGACGGCGTCGCGGTACTCGTCCCAGGTGTCGAAGACGAAGAGCGAGTTCTGAAAGATCGGGGGGACGACGGCCCCGAGGACGTGGTCGTCCTCTCCGAGGTGCTGGAGCATCGTCTGCTCGCCGGTGGAGCGCCAGTCAGGCATGGGAAATTATGGACCTCACTGGGCCTAGGCCGCTAGGTTCGGCTGAGCCTGGGCAGGGGATCGATTCTGGTATCATCACAGGTTGCGCGCCATGGCCAACGACCCCATCCTTCCACAGCCCGACGTCCTCAACGAAGCCGAGTATGGAAAGTTCGTCCTCACGAACTTGGCGGCCAAACGCGCCAAGCAGATCAAGGAGGGCGCACCGCCGCTCGTACGCATCGAAAGCAGCCACCCGCTGAGCATCGCACTGGCCGAGATCGCGGCCGGCAAGATCAAGCCGCTCATCGGCGAGGAGGCCGAGGCGGCTATGGCCGAGCAGATGGAGGCGATGGAGGAAATGGAGCGCGAGCGCTTCCTGCTCCCCGGCCTCGAAGATGACGAGTTCACTGACGGCTTGGACGATGACGAGTCGGACGACGATGATGAGGTCGCGGCTACGTCTACGTCCCTGCTCGCGAACCTGCTGGGCGAGGAAGAAGACGAGGAACCGGAGATCGACGCATCGGACAGCGACGAGATCTCGCTCGACGATCTTGCCGCTCAAGAGGGCGAGGAAGACGAAGAGTCTGCGGAAGAGTAGCGCGGTCTTATGCCGGTGACCGACCCGTACGCGGTCCTAGGGGTCTCCCGCGACGCCAGCGCAGACGAGATCCGCTCTGCCTATCGGCATCTCGCGCGCCAATACCACCCCGACGTCAATCCCGACGACCCGACCGCGGAAGAGAAGTTCAAAGAGGTCAGCCAGGCCTATGCGGTCTTGAGCGACGAGGAGAAGCGCGCACGTTACGACCAGACAGGAAGCGTGGACGAGGTCCCCATGGGCGACTTCTTCCAGAACGTCGACTTCTCAGACCTCTTCGAGGCGTTCATGGGAGGCTTCGGTGGGGCGCGTTCAAACCGGACGGCCGGGAGGAACGGGGAAGACCTGCGCTCCGAGGTGACCCTCTCTCTGCTCGACGTCCTGACCGGCGTCAAGAGCCCGATCAAATACAAGCGCATGGCTCGGTGCACTCAGTGCGAAGGCACGGGCGCGGCGCCAGGCACCAAGCCCGAGACCTGCAAGACTTGCGACGGGCAGGGGGTCGTCGGCAGGATCCAGCAGACCTTCATCGGGAGCATTCGCACCAGCACGACGTGCCCGGAGTGCGGCGGTGCGGGCAAGACGATCAAGGAGCCTTGCGGCCAGTGCCACGGCAGGGGCCTGGAGGTCGTAGAGAGCGATCTTGAGGTCAGCGTGCCGCCCGGGATCGAAGACGGCATGACACTGCGGGTCTCCGGTCGAGGTTCGGACGGTCTCGGCGCAGGGGTGCCCGGCGACCTTTATGTGATCGTGCACGTGAGGCCAGACGACCGTTTCGTTCGGAAGGGCGCCGACCTCTACACGGTCGTTTCGCTGACCTTCCCGCAGGTAGCGCTTGGCGACCGCGTCAAAGTGCAGGGCCTCACCGACGAACTCGAGGCCGACGTGAAGCCTGGCACCAGGCACGGCCACGAGATCCGTTTCAAGGGCGAGGGCCTGCCACGTCTGCACGGTGGCGCGCGCGGCTCGCTCTACGCAGTAGTCGAGATCGCAGTGCCAAAGAAGCCCACGGAAACCGAGGCCGAACTCCTCAAAAAATACGCAGAAGCCAGCGGCGGACCGATTCCGCGCGGCGACGAGGGAGGCTTCCTCGGCCATTTGTTCGGGAAGAAGAAAAA
Source organism: Fimbriimonadaceae bacterium (assembly GCA_035576225.1). Taxonomy (GTDB): domain Bacteria; phylum Armatimonadota; class Fimbriimonadia; order Fimbriimonadales; family Fimbriimonadaceae; genus JADFMN01. The sequence continues at coordinate 2,457 of DATLWQ010000019.1, forward strand.
GTGAAAGCGTGGACGATGGTGAGCGCGCACCT
>DATLWQ010000020.1:0-9049 GCA_035576225.1 Fimbriimonadaceae bacterium
CGGGATCGAGGGAAAGATCAAGGCTCTGCAGCATGTGCGCGAGAGCGGCGTTCCGTTCCTCGGTATATGCCTGGGATTGCAGATGGCGGTGATCGAGTTTGCGCGCAACGTGTGCGGGCTCGCAGGTGCGAACAGCGAAGAGTTCACCGACGACTCGCCGTACCCGGTGATCCACATCATGCCCGAGCAGGTGGGGATCGACGACAAGGGCGGCACGATGCGACTAGGCTCGTACCCGTGCAACATCACCGCCGGGACGCTGGCCGCCGAACTTTATGAGTCGACCCGAATCGACGAGCGGCACCGGCACCGGTACGAGGTGAACAACGACTTCAGAGAACTGTTGATCGAGAAGGGGATGGTGGTGAGCGGGGTCTCGCCGGACTACCGTTTGGTCGAGATGATCGAACTGCCGTCGCACCCGTTCTTCATCGCAACGCAGGCGCACCCCGAGTTCAAGTCGCGCCCGAACCGGCCGCATCCCTTATTTAAGGGCTTGGTGAAGGCGGCGCTGAAGCGAAAGGCGCGGACGTTGGCGTAGTGTCCTCGCCCCCTGGCCCCCACTCCGTTAGGGTAACGGAGAGGGGAACGCAAGGCATTTGGCGGGGCCGTGTCTGACATACGCACCATAATCTAGCCCCATGTCATACGGTGCGCGGCAATCGAGGGAGGCCGAGCGGTTCGACGCCTTTAGGCGCGAACTGATGCGGCGGTCTGTCCCGGTTGCGCAGGAGACGCGCAAGGAGTGGTTCGAGCGGTTTACGCAGTTCGTCGAGACGGCGCTGCCGGAGCCGCGGAAGTTGTTCCAGAAGCCGGGGATGGCCTCGCGGCTGTTCGCGGCGGAGGTCGAGGTGCCGCGAAGCAACGAGCGCGACATGGAGGCGATGGTGCAGCACATCGATGTGCTGTGGGAGGCGAGCAAGCCCGAGGAGACGCAGTCGCGGACGCTGATCACCGAGGACAGGACCGACCTGATCTGGGAGTTCGTCCTGGACCTCGGCGAGAACTATGTGACGGGGATGGTGAAACTGCGCAACTACCCGTTCGAGCGCCCTGAGAGGTCAGAACGGCCCGAGAGAAGGGATCGACCCGAGCGAAGAGACCGGCCCGAGAGAAGGGATGGCGGCGACCGTCCGCGCTATGGCGACAAGCCGAAGTACGGAAGGGGCGGTGGCGACCGACGCGGAAAGCCCGGCGGGTTCAACAAACGTCCGCCGAAGAGATAGGTGCACTGGGTGATTCACCCCCTCCCTAGCCCTCCCCCAAGGGGGAGGGAACACTTGAATCATGAGTCGCAAGTTGCTCGTCACGAGTCGTGATCCTAGGGGTCTGGGGCCCTGTGAATTAGCGGTTTGCGACTTCGCTCTGGATTCCTCGGCGGACGACCAGGAACTTGATCCGTGCAGGCGAGAACCTCTCGCGCAGGACGTCGAGCGCCTTTTCCACGTGGATGGTTCCTCCGCAATAGAAGAGATCGACCGCGGCGTAGCGGTGCTCAGGCCAGGTATGGATCGTGTAGTGCGACTCCTGGATGATCACCGCGCCCGAGACGCCGTAAGGCTTGAACTCGTGGAACGAGGACGCGACGATGGAGGCGTCGCTTTCCTGCGCGGCACGCAGCATGGCCTCGCCGACGCTGGCCTCGGCTCTCAGGGACTTCTCGTCACAGTCGAACAGTTCGATGAGCAGGTGCGAGCCGAGCGAGGGTTCCTCGTCCTCGCGATAGGGCATGCCTTCGGAGTCGCGGCCGAGCCAGGCGCGGAAGCGCTCGGCGTCTTCGGAATGGACGAGTTGCCAACCGGCGTCGTTTTCAATCGAAGGGGGAGCGACCGCGTTCGAGACGCGTCGCCTGCCGCTACCCAGTCGGCGGAGCCAACTAAGGAGCCGGCCCTCGGTGCGCGGCAGTACAGCCGCTCCGAGGAGCGAGACCAATATTGCTAGGTAGATCGTCAATCAAGTTTCCCTCGCATCGTTTGTTTTTTCTCCCGACGAACCGGGATGAGAAACCCGACCGATCGACAGTCCTGCCCCGTAGGGTCCCGCTGTCAGGTCGCAGTTGCTATTATGGCGCGATCAGGGGCGGAAGAAAGGTCCTCCCGACATTTAGGACCCCAAATGTGCGTAATATCCGCTCCATGAGTCTGGTATCAAGATCCACGCTCGGGCTAGTCGTTGCCCTCTCGACTCTGCCGGCGCTTTGTAGCGCGCAACTCCCCGACCCAAAGGTCGAGCCGATCGTCGGTGCCCACAGCCTCGCGCTGAACTTCGACGGATCGAGGCTTGCGTTCGTCTACCGGGGCGATATCTGGGTGGTGCCTACGGACGGTGGGCGCGCCTATCCGGTCACGACGCACGTCGCGCTCGACGACGACCCAGTCTGGTCGCCGGACGGGAAGTGGATCGCCTTCTCCTCCAGTCGCAACGGCGGTGCCGACACGTACGTCGTACCGGCAGAAGGCGGTGCGCCTCGCCAGATCACTTGGCAGGGCCTGCGACCCGGCGACTGGTCGCCGGACGGAAAGCGGATTGTCACGAGCGCGACGATCGACAAGACGATCAACGGCATCTATGAGATCGACGTTGCCAGCGGACGGATCACTGAGGACCTGGTCGACATGCGGAGGATCCGCGATCCGCGCTATTCGGACGACGGTACGCAGGTCGTCTATGAGCGCGAGGGGTTCCCTTGGTACCGTCCGCGCTACAGCGGTTCGGCCGCTGCGGAGACGTGGAGCGTCGACCGCTCGACCGGCAAGACGAAGAAGTGGTTCGACTCTTCGTTCCAACAACTTTGGCCAGCGCTGAGCGGCAAGGACGGCAGCGCCTACGCCGTCAGCGTGTCCGAACTCACGCCGAGTTCGAGTCCTCTTGGGCACTCGATCGGCAAGAACACCGACGACGCCGACCGGACGCCGAACGTGTACGAGTTTTCCTCAAACGGGAAAGAGAAGCGCCTTACGTCGTTCGTCGGCGGTGCCGTGCGATTCCTCACCCGCGCCAGAAAGGGCGGTCTGGTCGCCTTTACGCACGAGGGCCACATTTACACCATGCGGCCAGGACGCGACCCGAAGGAGGTCGAGATCATGGCCGGTAGCGACAGCAAGACAGGCTTCAACGAGCGCCTTGTGCTGACGGACGGAGCGACGGACGGCACCCTGAGCCCAGACGGCTCGCAGATCGCGTTCGTCGTGCACGATGACGTGTTCTTGGTGCCGACCAAGAAGGGCGAAGGGCCGAACAAGGACGACGCGACCCAACTCACCGACTGGGCAGGTCTCGACCGAAACGTCGTGTGGGCTCCGGACGGCAAGCACCTCTTCTATACCAGCGACGTGGACGGTGCCGAGCGGCTGTACCGCATGGACACGGCGACCAAGGAGTCTACGGGACTCAGCCGCGAGGGCAACGACGTCAGCCAACTCAGCCTTTCTCCCGACAAGAAGTTCCTCTACTTCTATCTGAAGGACGACAAGGTTGGCGGTATCTACCGTGTCGCGGTCGACGGCGACCAGCCCGAAGTCGTCGTCGGGATGCCTTTCTCAGAAGGGCAGACCTACGCGGTGTCGCCCGACGGCCGATACATCGCGTACTCATACAACAACCTCGGCACTCTCATCAACGAGACGCCGAACATCAACCTGTTCGTCTATGACACGCAGACGAAGGTGGCGCACCAGGTGACCGACCTGAACGCGCTCCACGTCCAGCCCGCTTGGTCGCCGGACGGTAACTTCCTGTTCTTCAACAGCGACCGCGACGGATCGATGGCGATCTATGTATTGCCGCTGCAAGGGGAGAAAGCGCGCGTCACCGAACTCGACAAAAAGTACAAGAAGCCGGACGGGGCGGTGACGCTGGACTTCGACTTCAACGACACGGACAAGCGCATCCGTCGGCTGATCAACCAGGCAGCGTCCGGCCCTGTGCAGGTCAACCCGGAGACGGGCGACGTGTACTACGTGGTCAGTGGCGACCTGTGGAAGGCCGACTACAGCGGGGAAGGTGCGCGCAAAATCACGAACAGCGCAGGAATCCGGACGTTCGAGCCCGACAAGGACTGGTCGAAACTGTTTGCGCTAACGAACGGAAAACTGGCGACGATCAACATCAAGTCGCCGCAGTTTCCACTTTCTGTGGTGGACTTCCGCGCGGACTGGCTGCACAAGATCGACGCGGAGCGGCACGCGGCCTTCGCGCAGTTCTGGCGCGCGTTCAACTCGGGATTCTACGATCCGAACATGCACGGGCGTGACTGGCTGGCGATACGGAAGCGGTACGAACCGCTGCTCTCGTCTGTCGGTACGAACGAGGAGTTCGCGAACGTGCTGAACATGATGACCGGCGAACTGGAGTCGTCGCACTCCGAGATCCGTGGCGCGCCGGACGGCGGGCCGCGCGGCGAATCGTCCGCCCACCCCGGCTTCACGATCGACTGGTCGTATGCCGGACCTGGGCTGAAAGTTCTAGACGTGCCTGACGGCGCGCCTGGAAGTTACGACGACACGCGGATCAAGCCAGGCGAGATCGTGCTGAAGATCGACGGAAAGGACGTGAAGGGGGACACGCTGCTCTTCCGTGACGTGCTGAACGGTCAGGGCGGGCGCGACTTGACGCTGTCGGTCAGCCCTGACGGACTGAGATCGGACGCGCGCGAGGTGAAGTACCGGGCTCTCAGTTCGTTCGAGTTCCGCACGATCGACTATGAGAACCGCATTCGCGAGCGGCGCAAGTACGTGGAGGAGAAGTCGGGCGGCAAACTGACGTACATCCACATCGCCGGGATGGGCGGACGGAACATGGACGTCTTCAACAGGGAGGCGTGGGAGTACGCGATCGGCAAGAAGGGCATGATCATCGACGTGCGAGACAATGGTGGTGGCAACATCGCGGACGCTCTGATCGACATGATCGAGCGCAAGCCGCACGCGATCTATCAGACGCGCGACGGCGTGCCGGGTAAAGCCCCGGGCCGGAGCCTGGACATGCCGCTGGTGGTGATGATGGCCGAGACCAGTTACTCGAACGCCGAAATGTTCCCGGCGGGGATGAAGGCGCGCGGTCTGGCGACGCTGGTCGGCGTGACGACTCCTGGGTACGTGATCTGGACGAGCGGGCTGCGGCTGGTCGACGGTACGAGCGCTCGGATGCCGAACTCCGCGTCGTACCGGATCGACGGGTCGTCGATGGAGGACAACGGGCAGAAGCCCGACTACTTCGTCGACATCACTCGCGAGGAGTACCTGGCGGGGAAGGACCCGCAACTCGACAAGGCGATCCAAGTCCTGATGGACCAGATAAGCGGGAAGTAGGCCCGTCCTCACCCCCTCTCCACTAGCGTAGTGGAGAGGGGGAACTCTTGTCACCCCCTCCCTCGCCCTCCCCCAGGGGGGAGGGAACGCGGGCCTTAAACTTTCTTGAGAAGCGTGACGCGGCCGATGGGGACCCACTCGACGACGATGATGTCGTCGCCATTGATCCAGATCGAGGCGTGCGGGTGGATGAACTTGCCGGGGATGAACTGGCTGCGTGGGGCGCCTCGCAGATTGGACGGATCGCCGTCACAGAGTTGCGCGAGGACCTGGTTGTCGTCGCCGAGTATCGTGACGACGCTCGAAAGGTCGGGCACGAGCATCTTTCCGTTGCGGAAGTGCAGGTGGCACGGCATGCGCATGCCGCCTGTCACGAACTTGACGAACTTGCCGTCGAGGGTGAAGTACTGGAGGCGGTGGTTGGATCGGTCCGCGACGACGAGGTAAGGGGTCTCACCGCGGCGGTCGACCCAGAGTCCGTGCGGACAACTGACCTGGCCTTCGCCCGAGCCGGGGCCGCAGACGAGCGACTTGTACTCGCCGTCCATGGTGTAGCGGTGGACGTAACTGCTGCCATAGCCGTCGCCGACGAAGATGTCGCCGTTCGGGGCGAAGGCGACGTTGGTCGGGCACCACTGGTTCTCCTCCTTGTAGACGCCGGGCTCGGTGGGCATCCCCTTCTGCCACACGACTTTGCCATTGAGGTCCGTCTTGGTGACGTGGCGGTGCTTGATGTCGCAGTGATAGAGGAACTCTTCGCTGCCTTCGTATCGGATGTCGAGGCCGTGCGCGCCGCCGGCGTACTCCTCGCCCCAGGAGGTGACGAACTGGCCCTTGTGGTCGAAGACGACGATCGCGTGTGGCTTCGTGCTGCTCGGGTGGACCGTGTGCGCGATGTAGATGCGGCCCTCGGAGTCTTGGACGACGCCGTGAGTGTCGCCCCAAACGACGCCTGGCGGCGGGGTCAGCCAGTCGTGATGGACCTCATAGACGTAATCGCCGGAACCGGTCACGATCCTCTTCTGCGGGGGGTCTTGCTTTGGAATCATGAGTTTCCCGAGAGTGGTGCCTGCGAGGGCGGAGAATCCGACCTTGAGGACGTCGCGCCTTGACGGTTTCATTAGGCCTTAAGCATACCGGCGTCGACACCGTGCCAGAATCGAGCCTGGTGCCGCTTGTCCATGACCGGACGCGCCGGTGCAGAGAGGACGAACATACAAATGCGAAAAGTAGACACGGCGGCGCTAGTTCTGGGTATCGGGCTCTTGGTGGCAGGGATCGGTTGCAACGGAGGCGCCGGTACGGCGACCGCTAGCAACACGGCCGGTACGACCCCGACGCAGGCGCAACAGGTGCAGCAGATCTTGAAGGACAACTGCATGCCGTGCCACGCTTCTGGCAGACCCTCCGGCGCGACCTCGCTCGACACGATGGACGGGATCAAGCAGGCGATCGTCCCGAAGGACGCAGCGAAGAGCCGGATCGTGATTCGCATGACGGGATCGAACGGTCAGCCGACGATGCCGCTGAACCGGCCGAAACTGAGCGACGACAAGATCAAGACGGTCGAAGACTGGATCAACGCGGGCGCACCGACGAGTTAGGATTCCGTATACTGGGGTCGCATGAAGCGCCCCAAGGTCGCGGTCCTCGTGCTGGGGCTCGTGCCCCTGGCGGCAGCCTCGTTCGTTCCTGACGACGGGGCTCAGAGCACTGTCACCTACGGCCAGGTTTCTGGCACTTTCCACGCCTATTGCACCTCGTGCCACAGTGGTGCGAACCCTTCGGGCGGGCTCGACCTTTCCAGCGCTGCGGGGATCAAGAAGGGAGGTTTCGACGGGGCGGTCATCGTTCCAGGAAAGCCGGAGGCGTCGTTGCTGGTCAAGCGGATCAAGGGGCTAGAGGGGATGCCGCAGATGCCGATGGGTTTCAATCCGCTCGATGCAGCGACGATCAAATCGATCGAGGACTGGATCCGTTCGGGCGCGAAGTTCGACGCAGGAGCCGCGACCAAGCACTGGGCTTACGTCGCGCCCGAGCGGCCACCTGTGCCGAAGACCTCCGACGATGCGTGGGTGCGCAACCCGATCGATGCTTTCGTGCTCGCGCGGCTCGACAAGGAGGGGTTGAAGCCAAGTCCACAGGCAGACAAGGCGACGCTGGTGCGCAGGCTTTATCTCGACCTCGTTGGTCTACCGCCGACCATCGACCAGATGGAGGCGTACCTGGCGGACACGAAGCCCGGTGCCTACGAGCGGCTCGTGGACAAACTGCTCTCCTCTCCGCACTTTGGCGAGCGGCAGGCGATCGGATGGCTCGACCTGGCGCGCTACGCCGATACGAACGGCTATGAGGCGGACCGCAGGCGGACGATGTGGCCGTACCGCGACTGGGTGATCAAGGCGTTCAACGACGACATGCCGTTTGACGAGTTCACTATCGACCAGATCGCCGGCGACATGCTTCCGAACGCGACGCGCGACCAACTGATCGCGACCGGGTTCAACCGCAACACGATGTACAACGAGGAGGGCGGAGTCGACCGGGGCGAGCAGCGGTGGCTGACGATGGTCGACCGCGTCGGGACGACGGCGACCGTGTGGCTGGGCACGACGCTGGCGTGCGCGCAGTGCCACGACCACAAGTACGACCCGTTCACGAACGAGGAGTTCTATAAGTTCTTGGCGTTCTTCGACAACTGCGAGGAGCCGACGATGAGCGTGCTCGACCCGGTGACGCAGCGGCAGGTGAAAGCGCTGAACGCCAGGGTGTCGCAACTTGAGAAGGCGCTGATCGGCATCAAGCAGGACACTCCGGCGTACAAGGCGGTGCAGGCGGCTCTGGCCGAAGTGCGCGCGGAGGCGAGCGCGCTGAGCGGGGAGACGACGCTTATCTTTAAGGAGAGCGAGACGTATCCGCCTAAGACGCCGATGAGGATCAAGGGCACTTACACGAACCCCGGCAAGACCGTGACCGCTGACACGCCCTCCGTGCTGCCCCCTATCCCGGCGGGCGAGAAGAAGAACCGGCTGGGCCTCGCCCGGTGGCTGGTCTCGCGCGACAACCCGCTGACGGCGCGCGTTGTGGTCAACCGGATGTGGCAGCAGTACTTCGGCACAGGGCTGGTCAAGACGAGCGGCGACTTCGGCACGATGGGCGAGCGGCCTTCGCACCCAGACTTACTCGATTGGCTCGCGGTGGAGTTCATGGACAGCGGTTGGGACATGAAGCACATGCACAAGTTGATCGTGATGTCCTCGACTTACCGGCAGGCTTCTACTGCTACGAAGGAACTGATCGCGAGGGATCCCGACAACCGCCTGCTAGCGCGGGGAGCGCGCGAACGGCTGCCCGCCGAACTGATTCGCGACAACGCGCTGGTCGCGGCAGGGCTGCTCAGCGATAAGATGGGCGGGCCGAGCGTGTTCCCCGACCAGCCAGACGGCGTGTGGAAACTGCCCTACAACGACGACCACTGGGTGGACAGCACGGGTGACGACCTTTACCGGCGCGGCATCTACACGTTTTGGCGGCGGTCTGCGCCGTATCCGTCGTTCATCAACTTCGACGCGATCAGCAGGGAGGGCTGCACGGTGAAGCGCGAAGAGACGGACACGCCGCTGCAGGCGCTGACTCTAATGAACGACGAGGCGTTCCAGCGTGCGGCGCGCGGACTGGCGCAGCGGATGATGGAGGCCAGTGGCGAGATCGGTCAGCGAATTGAGAACGGGTTCCGCCGG
>DATLWQ010000021.1:0-7334 GCA_035576225.1 Fimbriimonadaceae bacterium
CGAAGAAGTCGTCGGGCTAAGGAGAAGACACAGATGCCGAGAAAAGGACCCGTACCCCCGCGCCAGATCCTCCCAGACCCTGTCTTTGGTAGCGAACTGCTTCAGCGATTTATCAACCGGCTCATGCTCGATGGCAAGAAGGTGAAGGCGGAGGCCATCGTGTACTCCGCACTGGACACCGCGGCCAAGAAGTTGGAGGTCGAGCCTATCGAGGTCTTTGAGAAGGCGATCGCCAATATCACGCCGAGCGTGGAGGTTCGTCCCCGACGCGTCGGCGGCCAGACGTACCAGGTTCCGATGGACGTACGCCCCGACCGGCGGCGAACCCTCGCGCTCAGGTGGCTGGTCCAGAACTGCAGGAAGCGGTCTGGCCGCACCATGGTCGACAAACTCTCCGGCGAATTGGTCGACGCCTACAACAACACCGGCGGTTCGGTCAAGAAGAAGGAAGACACGCACCGCATGGCGGAAGCCAACCGCGCTTTCAGCCATTACAGGTTCTAAGGAAGGAACTTCATGGCACGCTCGCATCCCATCGAACTGGTCCGGAACATCGGCATCGCCGCGCACATCGACGCGGGGAAGACGACCACGACCGAGCGCATCCTGTTCTACACGGGCAAGACGCACAAGATGGGCGAGGTCCACGAGGGCGCTGCCACGATGGACTGGATGGAGCAGGAGCAGGAGCGCGGCATCACCATCACCTCGGCTGCGACATCTGCCTTCTGGCGCGGCTCGCGCGGCGACAAGAAAGAGCACAAGATCAACATCATCGACACGCCCGGCCACGTCGACTTCACGGTCGAGGTCGAGCGGTCACTGCGTGTGCTCGACGGTGCCGTCGCGGTCTTTTGTGCGGTAGGCGGTGTGCAGCCTCAGTCCGAGACGGTCTGGCGCCAGGCCAACCGCTATGGCGTTCCGAGGGTCATCTACATCAACAAGATGGATCGGCTCGGTGCCGACTTCTTCAACGTGGTCGACCGCATCCGTGAGCGGCTCGGCGCGAACTGTTCGCCGATCCAGATCCCGATCGGTTCCGAGTCGGGGTTCAAAGGCTTCGTCAACCTCATCACGATGCGGGCCTCGCAGTACGACCCGGACGACATGACCGGCAAGACGTTCCAGGACACGGAGTGCCCTGAAGAACTCAAGGCTCAGGCCGCAAAGTGGCGCGAGTCGCTGATCGAGGCGATCGCAGACTACGACGAGAACATCATGGAGCGCTTCCTCGAAGGTGAGGAGATCACGGAAGAGGAGATCAAGCAGGCGCTCCGGGTTGGGACGATCTCAAACAAGATCGTACCGATCTTGTGCGGATCTAGTTTTAAGAACAAGGGCGTTCAGGCGCTCTGCGACGCGATCGTCGACTATCTGCCGTCCCCGATCGACGTCGACTCGATCAAGGGCATCGACCCATCGTCCGAGAAGGATGTCAGCCGAAAGCCGTCGGACAGCGAGCCGTTCAGCGCACTGGCCTTCAAGATCATGACCGACAAGTTCGTCGGCCGCCTCACGTACCTCAGAGTCTATTCCGGGTCGCTGAAGAAGGGCTCCCAAGTGGCCGTCGCCTACCGCGACCCGCAGACGAACGACCTGCGTGTCCGCAAGGAGCGAATCGGCCGCATCCTAGAAATGCACGCCAACGACCGCCAGGACGTCGACGATGTCTACGCCGGCGAGATCGTCGGCGTGATCGGGCTGGGCGACGCCAAGACGGGCTACACGGTCTGCGACCACGCACACCCGGTCGTCCTCGAGAGCATCAGATTCCCCGAGCCGGTCATCCAGATCGCGATCGAGCCCAAGAGCCGGGCCGATCAGGAGAAACTTGGCGCGTCGTTGCTGCGGCTCGCCGAGGAGGATCCCACTTTCCGCGTCACCACCGACGCAGAAAGCGGACAGACGATCATCAGCGGGATGGGCGAACTCCACTTGGAGATCATCGTCGACCGCCTCAACCGCGAGTTCGGCGTACAAGCCAACCAGGGCAAGCCGCAGGTCGCCTACCGTGAGACGGTGAAGCAGGAGGCCAAGGCCGAGGGCAAGTTCGTCCGGCAGACGGGCGGCTCGGGCCAGTATGGCCACTGCGTCCTCGTCGTCGAGCCGCTGGAGACTGGCAAGGGCTTCGAGTTCGAGAACAAGGTGGTCGGCGGATCGGTCCCCAAGGAGTACATCCCAGCGATCGAGAAGGGCGTCCGCGAAGCGATGCTCTCGGGAGTCGTCGCCGGGTACCCCGTCGTGGACGTGAAGGTCGCCGTCATCGATGGCTCCTACCACGAGGTCGACTCGAACGAGAACGCGTTCAAGCAGGCCGGCATCCTCGGGTTCCGCGAGGCCATGAAGAAGGCCAAGCCCGTCCTCAAGGAGCCCATCATGCACGTCGAGGTCACGACCCCGGAGGAATACGTCGGAGACGTCGTGGGAGACCTCAACAGCAGGCGCGGACGCATCGAGGGCATGGAGCCCTCGCTCGGCGTCACGATCGTCAGTTCGCACGTACCGCTTTCAGAAATGTTCGGCTATGTCACGACCCTGCGCTCTTTGACGCAGGGAAGAGCCACGCCCAACGTCACCCCTTCGCACTACGAAGAGGTGCCCAACAGTATCGCTAACGAGATTATGGAGAAGGCCCAAGGCGGCCGATAACACGGAGAACCCGAAGTCATGGCACGAGAAAAGTTCCAAAGAACCAAACCGCACGTCAACATCGGCACGATCGGGCACGTCGACCACGGAAAGACGACCCTGACTGCCGCGATCACTGGCATCCTTGCCCAGAAGGGTCTTGCAAAGGCCGCCAAGTACGAGGATATCGACAACGCGCCCGAGGAGAAGGCGCGCGGCATCACGATCAACATCTCCCACCAGGAGTACGAGACCGAAACGCGGCACTATGCACACGTTGACTGTCCGGGCCACGCCGACTTCATCAAGAACATGATCACCGGCGCCGCGCAGATGGACGGCGCGATCCTCGTCGTATCGGCCACAGACGGCCCGATGCCCCAGACGCGCGAGCATATCCTGCTCGCCCGCCAGGTCGGCGTCCCCTACATCGTGGTGTACATCAACAAAACCGACCTCGTCGACGACCCCGAACTGATCGAGCTCGTCGAGATGGAGGTCCGCGAACTGCTGAGCGCCTACGACTTCCCAGGCGACGACACACCGATCATCAAGGGCTCCGCCGTCAAGGTCACCGACATGCTGGAGACCGGGACTATCGATTGGGACGACCCCAACGTCAAGTCGATCGTCGACCTAATGGCGGCCGTCGACTCGTACATTCCTCAGCCGGAGCGTGAGACGGACAAGCCGTTCCTTTGCGCGGTCGAGGACGTGTTCACGATCACGGGTCGCGGCACCGTCGCGACTGGCCGTGTCGAGCGAGGCTCGCTCAACGTCAACACCGAGGTCGAGATCGTCGGTCTGCGCGAGCAGTCCATGAAGACGGTCTGCACCGGTATCGAGATGTTCCGCAAGTTGCTCGACTCCTGCCAGGCGGGCGACAACGTCGGACTGCTCCTGCGTGGCGTAGAGCGCACGGCGATCGAGCGCGGCATGGTCGTCGCGGCGCCCGGCTCGATCAAGCCGCACAAGAACTTCGAGGCCGAGGTCTACGTCCTGTCGAAAGAAGAGGGCGGACGGCACACGCCGTTCACCAGGGGCTATCGCCCACAGTTCTTCTTCCGCACGACGGACGTCACAGGAACCCTCGACCTCCCCGAAGGAGTCCAGATGGTCATGCCGGGTGAGAACACCAAGATGATGGTGGAACTCATCTCGCCGATCGCTATGGAAGAGGGCTCCAAGTTCGCCATCCGTGAAGGAGGCCGCACCGTCGGCGCCGGGACGATCACGAAGGTGAGCGAATAGCGAAGTAGCAGGAAAGGCCTCTGGAACCATCCAGAGGCCTTTTCAACGAGAGGAACATGCAGACACCTACAGTCAGAATCAGGCTCCGGGCCTACGATCACAGGATCCTCGACAGCTCGGTCTCGAAGATCACCGATACGGTGAAGCGGACCGGCGCGAGGCTCGCTGGGCCGATCCCGCTGCCGACGAGGATCCGCAGGTTCTGCGTTATCCGCGGTCCGCACATCGACAAGGAGTCGATGGAGCACTTCGAAATGCGGACGCACAACAGGCTCATCGACATCCATGAGCCGACCAACAAGACCATCGACGCGCTGATGAGGCTCGACCTCCCAAGCGGCGTCGACATTGAAATCAAGACTGTTTAGAAGAACCAGACGAATGGCTTCGTGGAGGCCGCGCGTGGCGACCCTGGTCAAGGCCAGGGCGACGCCGACGAACGACGCGGAACTGCCTAGGAAGCCGGAGGAACAAGAATGCTGCCAGGAATATTAGGCACCAAGGTCGGTATGACCCACATATTCGCGGAGGACGGGAAGATGGTTCCCGTCACGGTCATTCAGGCCGGGCCCGTGTTTGTAACCCAGATCAAGAGCGACGAGTCGGACGGCTATAGCGCCGTCCAGGTCGGCTACGGCACCAAGAGCGACAAGTCTCTGACCTTCCCCAAGTTCGGCCATCTCAAGAAGGCCGGAGTCAAATCAAACTTGAGGTGGCTCCGAGAGTTTCGCGTGACCGACACGGCGGGCTTCGAACTCGGCCAGGAGATCAAGGCCGATGTCTTCAACGAAGGCGACAACGTCACAGTCGTGGGCGTCACCAAAGGTCGCGGCTTCGCTGGCGCAGTGAAGCGGTACGGCTTCAAGGGCCAGCACATGTCACACGGCTACATGACTCACCGACGCCCGCTCTCCAACGGCCCGACGGGCCCCGCGAGGGTCTTCAAGGGCAAGCGCGGCCCGGGCCACATGGGCACCGTGCAGGTCACCCAAGGCGGCCTCAAAGTCGTCAAGGTCGACTCCGAGCGCGACCTCGTGCTGGTCAGCGGGAGCGTCCCTGGCCCGAACGGCGCGCTCGTTACGATCAACAAGGAGGCCAAGTAGCGATGTCTGAACTCGAAATCAAGAACGCACAGGGCAAGGTCGTTGGAAAGCACAAACTCGCCGACGCTGTCGCCTCGCTCGGCCTGCAACAGGGCCCTCTGCACCGCACGGTCGTCGCGGAGAACGCCAACGCGCGCCAAGGTACGCAGAGCGCCCGCACTCGCAGCGACGCACGGGGAGGCGGCCGCAAACCGTACAAGCAGAAGAAGACCGGCAATGCGAGGCAGGGCACGATCCGCGCACCGCACTATGCGCACGGCGGAGTCGCCTTTGCGCCCAAGCCGCGCGACTACGGCAAGAAGGTCAACAAGAAGGAGCGCAGACTAGCGATCATCAGCGCCTTTTCGGCGCAGGTCGAGGCTGGCAACGTTCTAGTTACAGACAAGATCGCGTTCGCCGAGCCGCGCACCAAACAGGCAGTCGAACTCCTCAAGGCCTACGGACTGGACTCGGCTAAGCGCGTCCTTGTCGTCGTCTCAGATGTCGACCCGATCGTGACCAAGAGTTTTCGTAACATCCCCTCGGTCGAGGTCAGGACCGCCGCGAGCAAAGAAGGCAAGTCCCGCGCATTCTCGGCGCGCGACCTCGCCGTCGCGCACAAGATCCTGATCACCAAGGACGCGCTAGAGCGCAGCGAGGAGGCCTGGACGAAATGAAAAACCCTCACGACATCATCCTTCGCCCACACATCACGGAGAAGACCGTCGATCTGAGCCACGGCGACCCGCACATCCTCGACGAGGACCGGATCCAGCGCTCGTACACCTTCGTCGTCGCGCCCGACGCGAACAAGATCGAGATCAAGAACGCGGTCGAAGAGATCTATAACGCTGGTAAGAGGGAGATTGAGGTGACGGTCGAAAAGGTCCGCACCATCAAACTTCACGGAAAGACCGGACGCAGGCTGCGTGCAGGGACCCCCGGCCGCAAGCCCGACACGAAGAAGGCTGTCGTCACTCTGGCGCCAGGCCAGGTCCTGGAGGACTACGGAGTCTAAGATGGCAACCAGAAAGTACAAACCAACTTCGCCCGGCCGACGACACATGATCGTCTCGGCCTACGACGACGTCACGAAGGGCAAGCAGCCCGAAAAGAAACTGATGAAGTCGAAGCCGAAGTCGGGCGGCCGCAACGCAACGGGGCGCGTCACGTCGCACTGGCGAGGCGGGGGGAACAAGAAGCGCTATCGAGTCATCGACTTCAAGCGCGACAAGCGCGACATGGAGGCTAGGGTCGCGGCGATCGAGTACGACCCGAACCGCACCTGCCGCATCGCCCTGCTGCACTACATCGACGGTGAGAAGAGATATATCATCGCTCCCAAAGGGCTCGTGGTCGGCGCCAGCGTGGTGTCCGGACCGACGGCGGACATCCTGCCTGGCAACAGCCTTCCGCTGAGAAACGTGCCGCTTGGCACGCTCGTGCACAACATCGAAATGCAGAAGGGCCGCGGCGGCCAGATGGTCCGCTCCGCGGGCGCGGCTGCGCAGTTGATGGCGAAAGAAGGCAACTACGCGACGCTCAGGCTCCCTAGCGCGGAGATGCGCATGGTGCACCTCGACTGCTATGCGACCATCGGCGAGGTCGGCAACTCCGACCATGAGAACGAACAACTCGGCAAGGCAGGGAAGAAGCGCGGCAAGGGCCGCAAGCCGCACGTCCGAGGCGTCGTTATGAGCCCGCGCGACCACCCCCACGGCGGTGGCGAGGCCAAGTCGCCTGTAGGCCGCAAGAAGGGCCCTGTCGACAGGTGGGGCAACAAGGCGCGCGGCACCAGGACGCGCAAGAACAAGCGAAGCGACTCCTTTATCGTGCGCAGGAGGCACGAGGCCAAGAAGCGCTAGCGCTTAGGACTTAGAACGACATGGCAAGAAGTCTCAAGAAAGGATTCTTCATCGACGAGCACCTTCAAAAGAAGGTCGACGCGCTCAACGATAAGAACGAAAAGAAGCTGATCAAGACGTGGTCGAGAAGGTCGACGGTCACGCCGGACATGATCGGACACACGATCGCCGTCCACGACGGCAGAAAGCACGTTCCGGTCTTCGTCACGGAGAACATGATCGGCCACAAACTCGGCGAGTTCGCACCCACGCGGACCTACCGGGGACACGACGGGAAGATCCCCGAGCGGGGTGCCAAACTCAGATAGGCGACAGTCCTGGAAAGCCGGCCTCGAAAGGTACACTTTGAGGCCTTGCGCCGACCGGACGACAGCCTCGGAGCGAGAGGACGATGGAAGTCAGAGCAGTAGCCAAATTTGTACGGGTCCAGCCACGAAAAGTGCGCCAGGTGGCCCGAGAGGTCCGCGGACAGTCGGCCGTGCGGGCCGCTGACGTCCTGCGCTTCCAT
>DATLWQ010000022.1:0-20614 GCA_035576225.1 Fimbriimonadaceae bacterium
CTTTCTTAGTGTCTCAATCATTGTGGTTGTGCTGTGGTCGGTTCTGACGTCGAGGCACACGGATGCCCGTGCGCTGGGTTGGGTGGTACGTCAGAACGCCGGGCCGTCTCGCGGACGGGCGCACTTAGGATCAGCAACGCTCCTGGCGTGCTTGGGCCGCTGCATAGGAGCAGTCGTCGCGGTGAGGGCTGAACCCTGGAGAGGCGCCTCCGACGGCGTAGCACAGATCACTTGGAGCCAGTAGGCGAGGCTTTGCCCCGCTACCCCGGCCTCGCGTGCCGAGACGGCTCCGGTCTCCCTTAGGTCTTGAGCGAGTTGAACCCTTTGAACCAGGTCGAGCAGCGTCTGCTGTTGGCGCAGGGAGAGGTCTGAGCCTCCTGCGCCCTGCATCAGCAGGAGCATCACGACCGGGATGATATTGAGCATCGCTCTACTTCTTCTAACCTATTATATTCGGCAGGGGTTTCCTTGATCCTCCCAAAGGCTGGTTCCCAAGGGTCCTGTTTGTGGGAACCCGTTCGATTTAAGAATGGTACTGTGCTCGTGTTTAGACCGTTCGTTCTGCTCTTGCTAGCCCTTGGCTTCACCGTAGCAACCGCTCAGGACTTCCCCCTCTCCAACAAGCCGGACACCGTCCAAGGGAGGCTCATGGTAAAGCCGCCGACCATCGACGGCACGATCAACCCGGACGAATGGGCCGGGGCCGCGACCTCTTCGCGCTCCCTGGTGGTGATCTCGTCCGATCAACCTTCGGGCGATAAAGGGCAGTACTGGGTCGGATACGACGACAAGTACGTCTACATCGCTGCCAGGATCATCCTGGCCGACCCGGCTCACGTGCGGGCCGACGAATATAGGGACAACGTCAACCTCGACGGGGACGACACGGTGACGTTCTATCTCGACCCCTTTGGCAACTCGAAGAACTTCAGCAACTTCACGTTCAACTCCGCCGGCGGGACACAGATGCGGATCGCTGGCGGGCGGGCGGCCAAGAGGGAGTGGAGCGGCGCCTTCGAGGCGCGCGGTCGGCGCACCGCCACGGGCTGGGAAGGCGAGGCGCGCATCGAGTGGGCGATCATCCCGCTTCCGCCCGCGGGAGTGCGGGACATGAAGTACCTCTTCGACTGGTACGTGAGTTCTGCTGTGCACGGCGTCAGTTTCCACTCGACCCACGGCGACTTTACGAGAACGCACACGATGACTGGCGTGCAGGTGCCCAACATTCCGATCAGGCGCACGATCAACGCACTGCCTTACGCCTACATCGGCTACAACGACGAGAACAAGAGCACGATCGCCAATGCCGGCCTCGACGTCAAGACGGAGGTGACGGACAGCCTCAACGCGGTCGTCACGGTGAACCCCGACTTCCGCAACATTGAGAACGACATTCTCAACCTCGACTTCAGCAACTTCGAGCGGCTGCCGGGCGAGTCGCGGCCGTTCTTCCTGGAGGGATCTCAGTTCCTTGCAACGGGGGACATTAACGATCGAAAACTCTTCGCCAGCCAGAGGGTCGGGTCGTTCGACACGGGGGCGAACTTCTACGGCAACCTCAACGACAAGACTCAGATCGGAGTCCTCGACATTGCCAACTTCGGGCACGAGAACGCGTTCGTAGCATCGACGACTGTCAACCCGGATCCGACGACAACGCTCATCGGAGCCGTCTCAAGGCTCGACCGGCCTGGCGAAAACAACCTTGGCGGCAACTTCGAATACATCAAGCAGAGCGGTAACTATCTGTTCGCCGGCGACTATCTGCAGACGCACGACGAGCAGGCGGGCAAAGGATCCGCCTTCGCGGGAGGTTATCAGTACCAGGGCCCTGGACTCGTTCATTACACGATCTTCGAGGACATCAGCCCGGAGTTCATGCCACGCCTCGGATTCGCGCCAGAGACGGGATTCAAGGGAGTCTCTTCCGAGTTGGACTTGAACCGAAGTTACAAGAAGGGGCCGCTCGTGTCCTCTATCCTCATATTCATTGCCCAGAAGCAAGACAAGTACGACGGAGGACGATACCGGAACATGGGCAGCATGACCGCGTCGGGCACGTTCCGGAACACCCTTGCCGTCAAAGCCATGGCGACGCACGAGCACTTTCTCGACCAGTACAACACGTTTTATACGGTCGCGGCTTTTATGCCGAGCGACGACCGTTACCGAGGCTGGCATGTCTCCCATACGACGGGCAATGTGGCCGGAGCAGCCTACGAAAACACCGCGATCGGCGTGCTTTACAGGCCGGTCGAGCGACTCGGGCTAAATCTGCGGCACCAGTTCGTCAACCACGCAGGCTATTCGGACCAGACCATCTTGACGATGAGTTGGGACCTGGACCGGTATCAGTCGATCGCCGGGCGCCTTGTCAACCAGAACGGGAACCTGAACTGGTTCGTGAGTTTCAAGCGCAGCCGCAACCTGGGCGCCGAGTACTTCCTCATCATCGGGGACCCGAACGCGAACTCCTTCCAGAAGACGCTGATCTTCAAAGTGGCGGTCCCCGTGACTGTGAGATAGGGTGCGCCGGAGCCGTGCGCCGACGGTTGAACGTGTCCGTCGGCCACGCGCCTACTGCGCACTGCATGGGCAGGAGCATAACGACGCAGGTCGAAAACCGACTTATGCCCAGCAGAAGGCCTTTAAGGGCCCTATTTTGCGGAACTAAAAATTGTTGCGAATCGTTATATTCGGGTGCAACGCCTTTCCGCTCTGCTCATCTTGATTTTTTGTGCTGCCTTCGTCTCGGCGCAAGACTTCCCTCTCTCCAACTCGCCAGACTCGGTCCAAGGCAGGTTCATGACCAAGCCGCCGACCATCGACGGCACGATCAATCCGGACGAGTGGGCGGGGGCCGCGACCTCTTCGCGCTCCCTGGTGGTGATCTCGACCGACCAGCCCTCGGGCGACAAGGGTCAGTACTGGATCGGGTACGACGACAAGTACGTCTACGTCGCGGCCAGGATCATCCTGGCCGACCCGACTCAAGTGCGGGCGGACGAATATAGGGACAACGTCAACCTGGAGGGAGACGACGCGGTGACGTTCTATCTCGACCCGTTCGGCAACTCGAAGAACTTCAGTACGTTCACGTTCAACTCGGCGGGCGCGACGCAGTTAGATATCTCTGGAGGGCGGGCGGCCAAGAGGGAGTGGAGCGGCGCGTTCGAAGCGCGCGGCAGACGCACCGCCACGGGCTGGGAGGGCGAGGCCCGCATCGAGTGGGCGATCATCCCGCTCCCACCGGCCGGGCCGCGCGACATGAAGTACCTCTTCGACTGGTACGTGAGTTCTTCTCAACAGGGCGTGAGTTTCCATTCGACGCATGGTGACCTGACGCGTGCTCACACGGTCACAGGCGTGCAGGTGCCGGACATCCCCATCCGGCGCGAGATCAACGCTCTGCCGTACGCCTACATCGGTTACAACGACGAGAACAAGAGCACGATCGCCAACGCCGGTCTCGACCTGAAGACGGAGGTGACGGACAGCCTCAACGCGGTCGTCACGGTGAACCCAGACTTCCGCAACGTTGAGAACCAGATCCTCGACCTTGACTTCAGCAACTTTGAGCGGCTGCCTGGCGAGTCACGGCCGTTCTTCCTGGAAGGATCGCAGTTCCTTTCCGTGGGCGGCATCAACCAGCGAGTACTGTTTGCCAGTCAGAGGATCGGATCGTTCGACACGGGGGCGAACTTCTACGGAAACCTCAACGACAGGACTCAGATCGGAGTCCTCGACATGGTCGACGTCAACCACCAGAACGCGTTCGTTGGATCGGTCTCGCTGAACCCTGATCCGACGACGACCATATCGGGCGCGGTCGCAAACCTCGACCGCGCTGGTGAGAACAACCTTTCAGGTGACTTAGAATACGTTAAGCAAAGCGGCGACTACTTGCTGGTGGGAGGCTTGATGCAGTCCGACGACGAACAGGTCGGCAGGGGAACCGCGATTGCGCTCGCCTACCAATACCAAGGGCCGGGCCTCAAGCACCTAGCGATCTTTGAGGACATCAGTCCAGAGTTCGACCCTCGCCTAGGCTTTTCGCCGGAGACCGGCTACAAAGGGGTCGGTTCGTCGACGACATGGAAACAGAGTTACAGCAGGGGCAGCCTTGTCTCGTCCAGTGTTGCGTTTGCATTCCAGGTGCATGACAAGTACGCGGGAGGGTTCTACAGGAACTCTGGAAACGTCACCGCGTCCGGAACTTTCCGCAACTCCCTTTATCTCAAGGCGTCGGTGGTCCAGGAGCACTTTCTCGACCAGCAAAACAACTTTTACGTCCTGAGCGCGTCGATGCCGAGCGACGACCGCTTCCGCGGCTGGCAGTTCGCGCATACGACGGGCAACGTGGCCGGCGCGCCTTATGAGAACACAGTGCTGCGCGCCTACTACCGGCCGGTCCAGCGGCTGCAACTCGACCTGCGACACCAGTTCGTCAACCATGTGGTCTACACCGATCAAACGATCTTCACGATGAGTTGGGACCTGGACCGATATCAGTCGATCGCCGGACGGCTGGTCAACCAGAACGGGAACCTCAACTGGTTCGTGAGTTTCAAGCGCA
The DNA here is from genome assembly GCA_035576225.1 of Fimbriimonadaceae bacterium. Classification (GTDB taxonomy): domain Bacteria; phylum Armatimonadota; class Fimbriimonadia; order Fimbriimonadales; family Fimbriimonadaceae; genus JADFMN01. The sequence goes on from DATLWQ010000022.1 coordinate 4,577, forward strand.
GCCGCAACCTTGGCGCAGAGTACTACCTCATCATCGGCGACCCGAACGCGAACTCCTTCCAGAAGACGCTGATCTTCAAGGTGGCGGTCCCGGTGACCGTTAAGTAGTCTGCGGGTGATGACGTCTTAGTTCTGGGGTCAAAGGGTGCTTTGTGCCCGTTCTTCGGCACGATTAGGGAACAATCGCGGCCCAATGACGTATACGCACCCTATGCGTCAACTCCTTGTGGTGGCGGCGGGCCTTGTTTTGCCTGCCCTGGCCTATACGCAAGGATTCCCACTGAATAACGAGCCCGAGACGGTTCCGGCCCACAGGTTTACGATCCCCCCGACAATCGACGGAGTGATCAATCCTGACGAGTGGGCCGGCATCGACGGGTTCTCGCGGTCGCTGGTGATCAGTGGGACGACGCAGGACTCGGGCGAAAAGGGGCAGGTGTGGATCGGCTATGACGACGAATATCTGTACATAGCCTCCCGGATCATCCTTCAGAACCCGAAGAGAATCTCTGCCGACGAGTTCCGGGACAACGTGAGCCTGCGGGGCAACGACAACTTCAGAATCAGGCTCGACACGTTCGGCACGACCAACAGCAAGAACGAGATCTCGTTCAACGCCAACGGCGCGACCTCGCTGGACATTACGGGGGGACGCGCTTCGAAACTCGAGTGGAGCGGGAGGGTGTACGCGAGCGCCCGAACGACTCCGACCGGCTGGGAGGGGGAGGTCCGCGTCCCGTGGGCGCTGTTGCCGATGCCCGCCGCGGGCGTCCGCGACATGACGTTCGACGTGGACTGGTACGTAAGCGCGACCGGACGGCGGGTCACGACGCACACGCACGACGCGGATCCCGCGAAGATCCACAGGCTCACGGGGGTCGAGGTGCCCGCCATCGACCAATCCCGCACGATCCAACTGCTGCCATACGGCTACCTGGGCTACAGCGACGAGACGCACAGGCACGTCGCAAACGCCGGACTCGACTTCAAGTCGTCGATCACGCCGGACATGATCGCCGTCGGGACGATCAATCCCGACTTTCGGAACATCGAAGGGGACGTGCTCAATCTGGACTTCAGCAACTTCGAGCGGCTCGGCAACGAGACGCGCCCGTTCTTCCGGGAGGGAAGCGACTACTACTTCTTTGGTCACGGCCAGCGCATCTTCGCCAGCCAGCGGATCTCTTCCTTCGACGCGGGAATGAACGTGTACGGCAACTTTGGCGGGAAGAGCCGAGTCGGCGTGCTCAGCACGGTCGACGTGGGCCACCAAGGAGTCGCAGCAGGATCGTACACGTACAACCCGGATGAAAAGACAGAACTGACGGGCTCGTTCGCCCTCCTGCAGCACGCCGGCCAGGACAACTCGGCGGCGCGCATCGCGCTGAGCCGCCAGTTCGGGAACTGGAACCTCTTCAGTGAGTCGAGCGCGACCAACGACCAGATCGAGGGAACCGGTGCCTCGAACACGCTTGGAGGGTTCTATCGGGTGCCGGGGTGGAACGCGAACCTCTTCTTAGTGGACGTGACGCCGCACTTCTTTCCTCGCGTCGGCTTTTCACAGGAGACCGGGTTCCGCGGCTACAGCGGACGCGTCACGCGCGAATTCGACTACACGAGCGGAGGACTCACGAACTCGCGCTACAGTCTGAATTTCCTCGACTACGATCGGCTTAACGGCTCCCACTATCGCGAGAACGTCAGCGGAAGTACAGAAGTAACGTTCACAAACCTTCTGAACATCGAGGCAGGTGCAAGTTACTCTCACTTTGAGGACAGGCACGACTACACCTACGGGTTAGCGACCGAGTATCCGCAGGACGACCCGTACCGGCGCTTCGGGATCGACGTGACGACCGGGAGGATCCTCGATACGCCCTACCGCTCGCTCGGAGCAAGTTTCCGCTACAGGCCGGTGAAGCGGTTGCAGGTGACGCTGCGAGCCCAGTCGGTGCGCCACATCGACAACGAGGACCAGATTGTCATGGGGTTCAACTTTGAGAAGGGCAAGTACGAGTCGATCGGCGGGCGCGTCGTTTACGACCAGCACGACTGGAACTGGTACGCCTCGTACCGAATGAGCGGCAACCTCGGTGCGGAGTACTTCCTCATCCTCGGTGACCCCAACGCGCCATCGTTCCAGAACACGCTGATCTTCAAGATGACTGTGCCGATCTCGATCGGTGGCTAGATCGCTTCGTTGAACATCTCGACTGCCCGCGCCTTCTTCTTGCGCAGGTCGGCGGAATCCTTGACGAAGTAGAGCGACTCGAGTTCTTTGACCACGTCTTTCGGGAGGTCGTGGTAGAGGTACCGCCCGCCGAAGTCGTATCGGTGCGGGTCGTATTTGGCGCGGAGGACGTCGACCAGCGGGAAGAGGACCATCCGTTGGTAGAAGTGCATCGCGTCGATCAGGTTGCCGCGGTCGAGTTCCTTGTCGACGAAGGAGTGGAAGAGGTTGACCATAGGCTCTGCCTTCGCCCTGTGCTTGGCGATCTCTTCCTCGGTCTGCTTTGGGTCAATGTTTGTGACCTTGATGTGGCTGCCCTTGTCGAAGAGCACGACGGGTCGGCCGTGCCGCTCGACCTCAGTGAGATCCCATCCTTGGGTCTCCTCCGAGACGCAGATATCCACCATCATGTACTTGTGTCCCTTGACGACGTAGAAGGCCTGCCACGCGCCGTGCCAAGTGGGCTGAGGAAGTTCCCATTCCCTCTCAATCTCGGCGACGCTGAGGATCGCCTCTTTGACCCTCTCAGCGACATGGGAGGTCGTTCCGTCCTTGACGAACGCACCGAGGTCTACGTCGGAGAGGTCGTCATCGCGCCCGAACGCGGCAGAACCGCCTTCGGCGAGCGCGAGGCACTCGTCCATCGGCTCGAGCACACTGGATATGGCTCTTCGTAAGTCGTCGCGGATACCCACGGGGTGATGATACGCTGGACTCGGCTGCACAAGTTACGAGCGTATTCGAGTCAAAGAGAAAACTGGCGATATACTCTTGGCATGAAGGTGGTTCTTGCACTTTCAATCGGTGCCGCTGTCTTACTCCCGGTCGTTTCCTGCCAAAGTCAGGGGCGAGTCGACTCGACAGCCCCAGCGCCGAGCTCACAAGTGATTGAACAACAGCCCTTCAAGCCCAGTACGGAGACCGACAGCAAAGTCATCAATACGGCCATGGAGAGCTTTTTCACGAAGGCTGACTGGCAGTCAGACGAATGGCAGAGCGGGGATCTGGTCGTACTGCAGCCAAAGTGGAATTCGGAAATCCGAGAGAGATTCTACTACCGCTATCTGGAGATTCTCCAATACTGCGAGAACAACTGTCCCGATGATGCATTGCATGCACGACTGGAACAGCTCAAGGCTGAGTTTCGGCCAGTGGACAAGCCAAAGATCGAGGTGGCCGAGTCGCTTTCAAACTTGGCGCTCGACAGACAGACTGTGCTGGGCAACTACAGTCCGGGAAGATTTACAAAGGAGAACGCCCTTTTCGAGCGCGAGGCGCCCGGCAAGGTGAGGGTCGCAGGATCAGTGTCGGTGCCGTGCTACTCACAGGACGGCAAGTTCGCGATTCTCGACATGGGTGCCGCGTGGTCTATGCACGGCGCAAGGATCATCTTTCTATTGGAGAGAGAACAGCAGGGCTGGAAGGTTCTCCACGTACACTCCCGGTTCTTGCTTTAAAGGGCAGGCGCCGGCTGTGCCGGACCTACTATCCAAAGACGCGACGACAGTCAGATGACCCTGTTGCGAACGTAGACCTCGCCCTTGTCCGGGCCGACCGGTTTGACCGAGACGACGCTCTCCGGCTCGAAGTCGAGCAGTTTGAGCCAGTCTGCGACGGCGTCTGACTTCGGGAAGATCTCGTTCTCGGCGTACTCGGCCTCGACGGCTTCGCGCATGTCTTGTTCGCTGATGCCGTGTTCGACGCTCGGCTCGGCGACGGCGCGGCGGATCGCGGTGTCCTTGGCGCGGTCGACGACGGACTTGATGAGCGCGCCGCTGACGAGATCGTTCCAGTAGAGCGTCTCGGAGTTGCCGTTTCGAAAAGCGACCTTGAGGAACTCGGTCTGAGGCGCCTTGCGCCAGAGGTGTGCGAGGGTCGATTCGACGAGCGCGATGCGTGCGCACTCGGGCTCCTCGTGCTCCTTGACCAGTTGTGGATCGAACGGAAGACGTTCGTGCAGGTAGAGCGAGAGGATGTCCCGGGTCGCGTCCTTGTTCGGCCTGTCGATCTTGACCTTGCGGTCGATTCGCTCTGGGCGAAGGATCGCGGGATCGATGTAATCGGGCCTGTTGCTGGTGAGGATGAGGACGACGTTCTCGAGCGAGACGAGACCGTCTAGTTCGGCGCAGAACTGCGGCACGACGGTGTTGCTTATGTTGAGCCAGCGGCCCGTCGAGCGCGTGCGGAGAACCGATTCGGCCTCGTCCATGAAGATGACGACGAGGCGGCCCTCCTTTGACTTCTCGCGCGCGGTCGCGAAGATCTCGCGCACCATGCGCTCGGTCTCGCCAAGCCACATGTTGAGGATCTTGGGGCCGGAGATGTGCATGAAGTACTCCTTGACCTCGTGCCCGGCCTGTTCGGAGTAGTCCTTGGCGAGGTTGTAGGCGATCGCCTTTCCTATCAGGGTCTTGCCGCAGCCCGGCGGGCCGTAGAGGAGGATGCCTTTCACCGGCTTCTTTTCGAACTTGGCGTAGATCTCCGGATGGAGCATCGGCATCTCGATGGTCTCGCGGATGAGCGAGATCGCGCGCTCCTGCCCGCCGACCGCGGTCCACGGCGTATCGGGCACTTCTTCGACGAAATAGTCCTTGGTCTCCTGGCGCGGGAAGTGCTCGATGGCGACTCGGCCTGTCTGATCCAGTCGCACCTCGTCGCCAGGCTGGATCTTCGTCTGCTTGAGTTCCTCGGACCGCTCGATCACGCGTCCCTGTGCACCCTGAATGTCTGCGCCAACGCGCAGGCGTCCGTCCTCCATAGCGTCGTTGACCTTGATGACTGCACCAACGGGGCCGGTGGGGAGGGTGCCTATGACGGCATAGGCGTCGTTGAGCATGACCCGTGCTCCCGCGACGAGGACCGACCTGTCCATCTGTGGGTCGACGAGGGCGACATACTCGGTGTCTCCCAGGGCAACGAGAACTTTGTCGCCGTCGAGTTCGCGCAGATAGACGCCGACCTTGTTCGCGGGCGCCGTGAGTTTCTGGTAGGCCTCTTCATAGGCAGCAAGGGTCTTGTCGCGCTCCTCTTGGTCTGCCCGCTCGTTCTTGAGTTCGGAGCGCAGGGCCGCGACGAGGCTCGCTATGCGCTGGTCGTTGGGCGAGGCCTCCTCCATCTTCTCAAGCAGGCGCGTGATCCTTCCCTCGGTCTCAGGGGTCATGTCTCAATAATACGACGCGGGAGGGCCATTCTGTCGCCAGTGCCTATCTACCGGCGCGAAGTGCGACCACTGCGGCCGCCACAGCCTCGGCCGCGGCGCGATGGACGTCGCGATTGACCGGCACCGTTCCTGACATCGCCAGCCGCTTGCCTTCGGCCTCGCACCAGCCGACTACGGTGACTGCCTTCTCGCCGTCAGAGGCTGTGTCGATGGCGGTCATGGTGATGGCGACCGTCAGCCCATGGAAGATCCGCTCGACCGCCTTGGCTGCGGCGTCTGCGACGGCGTCGACGAGGCCCCTGCCCTCGGGCATGACCGCGCCGGTACCGTCCACGCCGCCGATGCTGAGAGTGACTGCGACCGGGAGGGTGGGATCGTCCTCATCGACGGAGACGAGACGCACTTGGAAGGTCTCGAGGGGCTCGGCTGCCGTACCCGGCTCTTCGACGGGCTGGCCCGCATTTGCGGACTTTTCTGCCTTGCGCCTCATGCAGTCCTGGCTGGCCAAGTTGATGAGGTTATCGAGCGTGGCGGCGATGTGGGCGTGCTCGCGTCCTTGGGCGCGCAGGCCGCCAGAGAATCCGACGGTGAGCGTCACGGGCTCTGGAACGTCGTCCACCGAGATTCTTAGGTCGGCGATGGAGCCGTACTTCGCGATCGTCTCCTCGCGGGTGAGGTGGGTGCCGATGACGAACTCGTCGCCGCCGTATCTCACCAAGACGTCGTTCCGTCTGTCAATCATTTCTCGCAGGCGCTCGGTCGTGGCCTTGAGGACATTGTCGCCGACGATGTGACCGTGCCGCTTGTTGTACGCGCCGAAGTCGTCGACATCGATAAATGCGAGAGCGATCTCGCCTCCTTCTTCAAGCGCCTCAGTGCCCCAGTCGCGCAGGCGGTTGCTCCATGGCAGGCTGGTCAGGGGATCCCACGACCGGCCGACCTCTTGCAGGAGCATGTTGGAACTGAGGAGACCGCGGAACTCTCCGTCTCGCAGGACGGCCGCGTGGAGCACGTCGTTGTCGATGAACTCCTGCGCCGCGTCGCGTACGCTCGTCGAGTCCTGGAGGACAAGTTTGATGGGTTGAGTGATCGTATTGACCTTGGCGAAGGGGGGCATGGCCAAGGCGCGGTCGAGCAGGACCAGTCCGTCGATCTCCGTGCCTTGCATCACGGCGACGGCGCTGATCTTGTGTCCCTGCATCACGTGGATCGCAGTCGCTACCAGGTGGTCGGGGTTGACCCAGGTCGGGACGAGCTCCAACTCGTCAAGATTGCGCATTCGGCCCCTCGTAGATTGTGACGACAGGCGGCTTGTCTGTGGGATTGACAAAACTACTTGGATTGCCCGCCAGCGACTGCACTATTGCCAGCACTTGGCGCAAACCTAGTAACTTTCGACCGCGAGCCTGCGAACGACCGCGCCGCGACAGTCGGTCACGAGCGAAGAGATCGTCGGCTCCGACTGTTGCAGTCTGAGTCCCGTCGCGAGACCGTAGACCCTGTTCGGCGTGAGACCGAGGAAGGTCGCGACGTCGTATTCGTTGAGGCCCATGTCGCACAGCAGGATGTAGGCGCAGACCTGCTCCGCTCCGACGCCGTCGAGGCGTCCGTTTGCGATCAGGTCGGCGACGACGTCGGAGACGACGTCGCGCGGATCCCACCCCTCTTCGCCGTGGAAGTACGGCATGAGGAGCCCGCACGCCTCGCACAGCGCGCCGATCTGCGACCAGTCGCTGCGAACGTGCCTGAGGGTCTGGACCGCGCCGTGGATCGAACGGCCGTTCCCGCACAGATGGCGAGAGATCAGCCGTGCCAGCGCCTGCGAGAGAGCGACCTCTTCGCGGTCGGCGATCTGCCGCACGACCATCTCTCGCTCGTCTCTGTTGGGCACCCGTATGGACTGGAACGCCCACTTGCACGGCCGCGGCAGGAACTCACGCACGTCCTGTGTGCATACGCGATCGCTGAACGCGACGACCGTCGGCTTGCCGTCGTCCACCCGCTTTCGAAGGCTATCGCGAAGGGCGTTCCGGTCACGCTTGCTTCCCCAGACGTCTTGCACGTCGTCGAGCAGGAGGGGGAGGTCTTCATCGATGCGGCCGTTTGTGGACGAGTAGGTGATGCCTGCGATCGGTGCGTTGCAGGGGAGGTTCTGCAAAACCATGTAGTTGTAGACGGAACTCAGGAGGTGGCTCTTTCCCCAGCCGCTCGCACCGAGTACTGCGACGAACGGCGTCGTCATCTGTGCGAATCGCATGCCCGCCTCGATCGCACCTAGGTTGGACGGAAGAGCGGCGAAGTCTGCAAAACGGTGTCGCCGTGACGTCGCGTCTTCATCCCGGCGATAGTTCTGTTCGACTGTCTGCATTCCCTGCACCAACTGACCCTCTGCGACTGCTCCACAAAGTCGCAAACGCATTGTCCGCTCAAAAGCCTTTGCGAGTCAAGTCCCAGAAATGTTCACAAACGCTCAACAAAAGAGACTTGTGCAGACTCAAAAACGATCCGGGGAGCGACGTAATTCGAGCAAAACAAATTTGAGAATTTTTTCCCGCGCTTGTCCACAGGTCAGTGTGCGATCTTTGGCCAGAAGGTCTTGAAATCGAAGCCCGGACTGTGCTCTGTGTTGTGACACTTCGTGCACACGTCGCTCTCGACCTTGGCCATCTTGTTCTTGTTCGGTCTCATCGCGTGCGCGCGCGCCGGACCGTGGCAAGACTCGCATCCGACATCGGCGAGCATTGGTGTCGTTTCGCGACTGACGAAGCCGTGCACTGAAGAGAGACCGACGACGTGACATGAGACGCAGTCGGGGTCTTTTTCGTGTCCTTCGCGTTCCAGTGTCGAGAGCGCGTTGGCGTGCGCGCTTTGCTCCCAAACCTTCGCCGCCTCTTTGTGGCAGCGCGTACACGCGGCACTGCCTGCAAACTCCTTGGTCGGCTCGCGCGGAAGCATCGCGAGCAGCCCCTCGCGCGCGACGCGCCCTAAATAGGCGGAGTAGACCTTTTGCGCTTCGGCGTCGTCTTTGAACTCCGGGCCGAGGTCGGTTGACGAGTAGCCGGCAAACGCGGTGCCGTCCCACTCGATCTTGACGACGAACTTGCCGCGCTCCCCGGGGGTGACGATAAGCGTTCGACCCACCTTGATCGGGGCGGCGGGCGGGGTGGTCTTGACGTCGCACACGATCAGTCGCAGGCCCGGGTGCCTGTCTGCCATGCTCCGTGCTTGGTCGAAGTCCCCTCGCATCAACAGGACCGGCACTTTGCCGGAGTCCCTTGCCTCGTCGAGCAGGGACCGCACGGACGAGTCGACGTCCTCGACATGCGTTTCGAGCAGTCGGCCGAGCTGTTGGGAGCGACCGTCGACGGCCCCGATCACAAACGGGCCCGACTCTCGGAACCTCTTGGTGGGCAGGCGTGCGTCGGAGAGCCCGGTGGACAGCAGCGCGCCGCCGCTCAGACGGTCGAGCGAGTCGGCCATTCCTGCGCCGAGGCGCGCCTCTTCGACCCCGTAGTTGAGCGCGTCGACGTGCACGAGGCCCATGCACTCGGCGAGCGCCTCGGCCTTCATCTCGTCCTGTCTACCGTTTCCGCCGACGAGGTCTCCGTTGTCGACGATCGTCGTACGATCTTTGACGGACAACAGACGCAGTGCGGTTATCCGACGTCGTATTCCGCCCGTCATTGGCTCGACACACCCGCAAGGCGAGACGTACCCGTCGGTTCCACCGACGATCAGGAGAACCTGGCGGCCAGTCTTTGCGACTCCGCCGAAGGCGCCAAAGCCGAAGATGGCGCACGCTGCGAGCCACAGGAGGGCCTTCATGAGACGGTGCCTTCGAACGGCACCTCGACGGTCGGCTGCTTCGGGTCGTCGGTATGGACGATGATCTTTCCGAAGAACCTCCCGATCGGCGCCTTGCCATTGTAGGTGACGACGAGTTTGTACTCAGTCTCGCCCCTGTACGGCTCGATCCTTGCGCTGACAAAGTCGGTGTCCGACTCGATCTTGGTGATCTTGTACGGCTGGCCGGGCCTCGTGAGCACGACGCTGGCCTCGGCTTTCTCCTTTCCGATCTGGCCAAAGTAGCAACTGAGTGGAACGGCGACGATGCCCCTCTGCGCGAGGACAGAGTGATAGATTGTCGGGAACTTGTCATCGCTCGTGTGGATCGTAATGTCGAGGTTCGCCCTGCCCGTAACGATGTTTGGAGCAATGAGCGCTCGGATCTTGTAGCCGCGGCGGTGCGTGCTGGGCTCACCTATGTCCGGGTTCGGAAGGTCGCCCGTCCAGGGCTCGAACTCGACCGCCGCGGGGATGCCAGAGGCGGTGACGCTCTTGACGGTCCACTTCTGGTCGTCATCGACGACCATGACGGTCTGAAATATGCCGCCGTGCTCATCGAGGACGAGAGCCGGATCGCCGTTGAGATCCTTGAACCAGTAGGCGGGACGTACGATGGTGTCGAGAGGGACCTGTACGATCGGCGTGACGGGGTCGTTCGAATAGACAAAGAGCGTCTTGAGGAGGTGCCCGGTGAACTCGATCGTGTTGATTCCAATCGGCACGACGGTGGTCTCGCGAGGGGCGAGCGTGTCTTTGTACTCACCGATGAGGAAACAGCCGCAGTCGGGCACGAGCCTGAAGTCGAGCGGCCCCTTGCCCTGGTTCGTGATCTGGAGCAGGATCGGCATGGGCATGCCCTGCGAGACTTGATCGGGCGTCATCTTGTTTGGGGACACAAAGATCTGTGGTGCCGCTGCGCCGGGCGACCTCTTCGCCTTGACGTCCTTCCTGACCTCGTCGGAGGCGTCGAGTATGTGCCGCACGAGTCGAATGTCCGCCGGCGTCGGAACGTTCTGCGCCACATATGGATCTTCGGCCCTGTACATTAGTGACAAGGCCCTTGGTTGGCGAGCAAGGCCGAGGAACGACCCGATCGCAAACAGGGTCTCGTTGGTCACGTCCAGGGGTGCCGTCGGCCGGTGGTTTTCGCTGCGCAGAAGGGCGAGCACGCCTTCGACGACGGGGTCGCCAGGGTCAGGCGAGAAGAGGTAGACGGCCCCGGCAGGGCCGGGAGAATCGGCGTTGGGGGGCAGATCTTTGACGAAGTCGATCTTGAGGTCGCCTTGCTTGGCCAGCGCGATCTGAAGTTCGGGCATAGCGGCCTTCCACATGCTGATCGCCTTATCCCTGGCTTTGGCGAAGAACGGCCTGTCGCGCTCTGGTACTGTCGAATCGTCCCAGTCAAGGGTGAACTTGAGACGTGGGAGCCTGGCTGCTAGTCGGGCTGCCTCCTGCCAATCGCCTTTGTCGACCTTGCCCTGGACGGCGAACACGCTCGACTGGAAGGCTTCTGACGAGCCTGGGGGGAGCGAGACGGGCGCATCGTCCTTGGTCTGCGCCAGAACGAAGAGGGCAAGAGCTGCAATCATAGTTCAACAGGGGCATGAATTGGACGGGCGCGGAGCCCGCCAATTACTCGATAAATGTGGCCGATCCTCCTTTCGGCATGTTCAGGAAGGCCTCGATGAATCCGTCGATGTCTCCGTCCATGACGGCGGAGACGTTGCCAGTCTCGTAGCCTGTGCGGTGGTCTTTGACCATCGTATAAGGCTGCATCACGTAACTTCTGATCTGCCTGCCCCAGGCGGCGGGGTTGTTGTCTCCCTTGAGCAGGTCGAGCCGGTCTTTGTCTTCCGCTCTTTGCAACTCGGCGAGGCGCGCCGCGAGCACGGTCATGGCCGAGGCCCGGTTCTTGTGCTGGCTGCGCTCGTTCTGGCACGTGACGACGAGGCCCGTAGGCAGGTGGGTGATTCGGACGGCGCTCTCGGTCTTGTTGACGTGCTGGCCGCCTGCTCCGCCGGCCCTGAGGGTCTCGATCTTGAGGTCGTCCGGGGATATATCGACCTCTGTGGCCTCGATTTCGGGCAGGACTTCGACCTTTGCAAAACTGGTGTGGCGGCGAGCCGCTGCGTCGAAGGGGGAAATCCTGACCAAACGGTGGACTCCTTGTTCAGACTTGAGGTAGCCATAGGCGTTCACCCCGGTCACCTGGAACGCGATTCCGCGGTACCCGGTGACGTCTCCCGGAGTCTCGCTGAGGACTTCGAGTTTGAAGTCGTGCGTCTGGGCCCACCTCGAGTAGAGCCTGAAGAGGATCGCTGTCCAGTCACAGGCTTCTGAGCCGCCCGCTCCGGCGTTGATCTCAACCAGAGCGTTCCTGCCGTCGTGTTCGCCACTGAGCAGGGTCTTGAGTTCGTAGGCATCGAGGTCCTTCAGGAACTGGACGGCGTCGGCCTCGGCCTCCTTGCGGAGCTCCTCATCGGGGTCGGCCTGGACCAAGTCGAGCATCTCTGTGACGCTCGAAGCCCGTTTTTTAAGTGTCTCGAGGGGCTCGGCGATGCCCTTGAGGCGCGAGAGTTCCCTGAGTTGCATGTGGGCGGCGTTGGGGTCATCCCAGAAGCCAGGTTGGTTGGACTCGGCCTCTAGGGCCGAGATCCTCTTTCGCAGCGTTTCCAGGTCAAAGATGGCCTCCGATAGCGTCCAGCCTCCCGAGGGCGCCGGACAGCGCTTCATGCTGCTCTTGGCTTAGCATAGGGTGAATGTACCTGGGAGATTTTGCAAGAAATCCCCTTTGACCCCTGCTGAATCGTTCGTTTGAACCCGTCTGACCAGTATAATGGCCAAGGTTCATGGACGGGCCAATCTATGTTGCGGAAGATACAATGAGACTTCAGACTAACACGATCCGAGCGGTCACCAAGGGCGCGCTCGTCCTATCCGCCCTAGTCGGGGCTGCCAGTTCGTTCTCCCAGATCGCATTTCATTCGCTTCCTCCAGATTTGATCCAGTTCAACAAGCACTACGCTCCGAGCGGCCAGATGAGGATCGAGCCGGCGGGCTCGATCAACACGTACCAGTTCTTCCCACAAGTCGATCGTTCGATTTCGGCCAGAAGGATCGCCCCGGAGCCGGGCACGACCAATTTGAGCCGGAAGTTCGGGACGAGCAACAACCTCCTTAAAGCCGGCTCGATCGGTGGACACGCCTTTGCCTCTGCCTCAGCCAATTTTCCCGGCATCGAGTTCAACGGCCTCATTCCGCCTGACGTCGGAATCGGGGCCGGGCCACTATACATCGTGGAGACCGTCAACGCACGGATCGCGTTTTTCAGAAAGTCCGACGGCGTGACCGTCTTCTCGCAGCCGAGCTCTCAGTTCTTTACGGGGCTGGGTGCGCCGTCGTTCCAGTTCGACCCTCGCGTGCTTTACGATCAATTTAACGACAGGTGGATCATCCTGTTTCTGGCCAAAGACGATGCGAGCAATACCTCTGAATTCCTCTTGGCGGTCTCCGACGACAGCGACCCCAACGGCGTGTGGAACAGGTTTGTCGTCGACAGTTCGGCGACCGTGAACAGCCAGGACAGCTGGTTCGACTATCCAATGGTCGGCCTTTCTCCAGATGCGCTCGTGATTTCGGGCAACATGTTCTCGTTCTCCGGCAGCACATTTCAGGCGGTGCGGGCATTCGTCATTCCTACGCTGGGCATGTACAACAACACAGGCGTGACTTCCACGATCTTCCTCGTTCCGAACGAGTTTTCGATCCAGCCTGGCGATGGATACAGTGCGGGCACCACGATCTACGCGACAGAGTTGGAGAATTTCACGACGATCAGGCTGTGGGCCTTCACCGACGTCGACACAGCGACGCCCGGACTTGTCTCGTCCGATGTCGCTGTGGCGCCGTACGCATTCGTCAGCGGCGGCGCGCCCAGCGGCGGCGGGGGCACGATGGCTACCCTGACCTTCCGTATGCTTGACACCGCCTACAGAGGTACATCCCTCGTCGCGGCCCACAGTATTTTTGTGCCGGGCGACGACCGGGCCAGCGTACGCTGGTACGAGTTCAACGTCGGCACCTGGCCCGCATCTGGCGCGCCGACACTCGCTCAGGAGGGCAACATCACGCTTTCAGACCCTACGCAATGGGCCTTCATGCCTGCGATCACGATCAACGCCCTCAACGACATCAGTGTCATCTACACGCGTTCGAGCACGTCGATCTTCTCCGACCTCGTCATCTCGACCCGTACAGTCAGCGATCCGGCGGGAACGATCAGCGCGCCTACGTTCCTCAGGGGCGGCCTCGGCTCTAACGTTGGCGGAAGGTGGGGCGACTACTTTGCGGTCGTCAACGATCCTCTTGACGATACGACTTTCTGGGGCAGCGGTGAAGTCACGCGCGCCGATGGCCTTTGGAGCACAGAGATCCAGAGCTGGGTGGTCTCGACGGGCGGGGGAGGAGGAGGATCTGGAGTCGATTACGACCCGGTCTCTGTCGCAGCCATCACGGGCACTTATGTTGGTGGCACCGTCGGTGACATCGTAACCGATGACACGGTGTTCTATGATATGGACACCGCGTTTGTGCCTGGCCTCGGTCATTACGCGGCAATCCAAACAGACTTCTCCATCGCGGAGGTTCCCACCGACGTCACGGAGCTCTCTTTCACCATCGACTCGAACATTGACCCGGGCGTCGACGCTACCGGAACCGTGTTCCTGTGGAACTGGAACACGAGCAAGTACGAGTACGTCAAAGCGTTCCCGATGAAAGTGGCCGCAGCAAACATGCAAGCCTTCAAACTCAAGACGGACTTGGCCAAATACATCAGCAACGCCGGCGACGTTCGCGTGCTGTTCCGTGCTCATGACCCGCTACGGCGGCGCGGCTCGGACGCCTCGCCGTTCCGTATGAGAACGGACGTCGTCCACTTGAAGGTCAAGTCGTAGCCGAAACCGGTTCGACAGACAACGAGAAGTCCCCCGTCCAAAGGACGGGGGACTTCTTAATTCGTGCTGGCGTGCTAACTCGCTCGCAAGAGGCCCTGGCTCCGCTTCTGCCGGGTGTAAGCGCGTATCTGCCTTGCGCCGGAGAAGAGTTGCACCAACTCCTGCGTCGCCGACTCACGGGAGCGGACCATCAGTGCGGTGAGGTCGGCCTCGGCCTTCTTGACCTGCTGCAAAACGGCCTGGGCAGGCGCATCGATCGTCAACGTGGTCATTTGGTCGATCGCGTTCTGACGACTCTCAAGAAGCGAACGTATGTCCTCATAGCGCTCGTTCAGGACCGCGTCGCTGAGCGCCTCGGTGAGGATCAGCAACCGCTCTGCCGCGATGCGCGCCTTCGACTCAAGCGGCATCTTCGGCCCCCTTCCTGCTCTCTCGCTCGAGTTCGACCCAACTCTCGCGCAACTCGCTCATGACGGCCATGGCCTCGTCTACTAGTTCGGGCTTGTCCTCGATGTTGGCCTGCACCAGACGGTTGTAGACGTAGGTGTAGAGCGAGGCAAGGTTCTGCGCGATCTCGCCTCCCTTGTCGAGATCGAGGGTCGAAAGGAGTTCGCAGACGATCCTCTGGGCCTTGGTGAGACTCTCGTTCTGGCGATAGACGTCTCGCTGGATCATCGCGTGCTTGCCGGCCTCCATGAACCTGAGGGCGCCGTCGTAGAGCAAGACGACGAGTTGGAGCGGAGACGCGCTGCTTACGGACGACTTTCTGTACTGATCGATGCTACTGTAGGCCAATTTGATCTGTCCCGTAGAGAGGTCTACAGGGATTATCGGTCGGTCGGGTTCGAGCCCTCATCCCGCAACTCCCTCTTGGGCAGGCTGAAAAGCACGATCGCGACCACGGTCAGGCACCACCCCAGGGGGACGATCCAGGCCCACGAGTCGGGGTAGTCGGGCGCAGGCAGTTGGCCGTTCGTGTCGTACTTGCCCAGCATCATGCTGTCCATGCGGAGATAGGCGAAGACCGCAGCCGCCAAGGAGCCCCCGACCAGGGCGGTCGCACCCTCGAGTCCGAACTTGCGCACGGCCGCGACCCCCACGAGGAGCGTCGGGAGGGCGCCGAAGAGGCCGACGGAAAGGAGCCCCGATCTGAGGTGTGCGGGGAACTCGAAGAACGGCCAGATCGCAAGAATGTAGAAGCCGATGCTGAACAGGGCGATCGTCAGGCACCCGGCGAGGAACCTGGAGTCCATGTCGGCCTTTCTCGGCGCCTTCTTCTCCAGCCGTTCATCGGTGCCCTGCGTCCCGTCTTGCATCGTGTTTCGTCTGACTGCGATACGTCGCGGACGGGTGGCAAGTTGCCTACAGCCCCTTCTGGACCATAAAGTGGCAAAGGTCGGCCACCCGGCAACTGTAACCCCACTCGTTGTCGTACCACGCGACGGCCTTGACCATTTCGTCGAGCACCACAGTGTCCACGGCGCTGAAGATGCTGCTGTGCTCGTTCCCTTTGAGGTCGCTGGAAACGAGCGGGATCTCGCAGTACTCCATGATCCCTTTCATGGGCCCGTCGGCGTACTTTTTCATCGCGGCGTTGACCTCGTCGACGGTCACGGCGCGGCTGAGCGTGGCGGTGAAGTCGACGACGCTCACGGTCGGAACTGGGACGCGGAAGGCCATGCCGGTGAACTTGCCCTTGAGTTCTGGAATGACGAGACCGACGGCCTTGGCAGCGCCGGTGGAGGCGGGCACAACGTTTTCGGCCGCGGCGCGAGAGTCGCGCAGGCCCTTCTTCGCGGTATCGACGGTCGCCTGGCTGTTGGTGTAGGCGTGGACCGTGGTGAGCAG
>DATLWQ010000023.1:0-5268 GCA_035576225.1 Fimbriimonadaceae bacterium
GCCTGTTTGATTTCTTCCCTCTTGGTCTCCTGGCGCTTGATCGGGGCCCTCTTCGCCGGTCGCCCAGTGATCTTGCTCGTCAGGCTGCTCTTGAGCACCTCGCGCTGCTGTTCGGCGAACGCCATACACTCGGGGCAGTGCCGGAGGTGCGTCTCAAGGTCTTTGACGACCGCGCTGGGCAGCTCCTCGCCGGTGAGATACCGCCGAAGCTGGGCTTGCGCGATCTGGCACTCGATGTTCTTGACTTGCATCTCTGACAACCTACTTTAGGTTTTTGCCGCCTGTTGTGGGTCGGCGTATTAGAGTTGTCGGTCGCGGATGCCCGTATCTTTAGGGGGATGGGCGGTGGTCGAAAACCCTCCCCCCTGTTCGCTTCACTCACAGGCCCCCTCCCTAGGTGCAGGGAGGGGATACTGAGCGCTAAAGCCCGTACCCGGGCTTGTCGACGGGCTCGACCAACGTGTGCCGAAGGCTCTTATCGACGGGCCAGACCGCGAGGATGAGCGGTCGAATTCCAGCCGCCTTGAACCGAGCCCGAATACGCTCAGCGGGTTCGGAGACGCCTCGCGTCTTGACCTCGACGACGCGCGCCCCGAGTTGTGCGAGGTTGGCCTGTGTCGTCTTCCTGTCCGCGGGCCCGTTGTACACGACCCTGTACGTCTTCCACCAATGCGAGAAGGTCGGTTGCTCCGACGTGAGGTAGCCGTCCGAGTCGCCAAGCAAGGTGATCCTCTCATCGTCATAGAACGCGGATAGGGCGCCAGCCTTGATGAGAGCGGGGTCAGCATGGAGGAGATATTGACCCGGCTCGGGCACAATGCTCGTCTCCTCACGGCTCTTTAGGCGAGAACTCGTTTCGACGTGGTACGCGTAGCGGCCGGGCCCTCCGCACGACTTTGCGAGCAATTCTCGGCACTCGCCCCCGAAAGAAACCGCCTCGACACATGGAAAGAGGTCTTCGCGCACCTGCTCCATGTCAAAGGAGGTGCCGAGTTTGACGACGATTAAGCCTGACTTATTTGCGCGCTCTTTCAGGAGCGTCGGATCTGGCTCGCCGTAGCCGCTCTTTCCACGGCGCTGAGGGTCTAGGAAGACCGAGTCGCAAGCCAATGCCGATGTGTCAGCGGAATGATCGCAGACCTCCCCCTCAAGGCCGTGGACGCTGAGGTTGTGCCGAGCGTATTCAGCGCGAACGGGGTCGGTCTCGTAGCCGATGACTGGGCCACGCTTTGCCAGCGCGACCAGGTCTCCGCCAATCCCACAGCAAAGGTCAGCGACGGTCTCGCCCTTAGGGAAATGGGAGGCGTGGTACTCGGCGACGCGCTCGTGAGTCGCCATCTCCAGACCGTCGCGATCGAAGAGCATCTGATCGGCGAGGGCAAACTTTGCGCGGGCGCGCTTGCGGAGTTCCCACTGTGTGAAGGCCCAGCGGGCGTCCTCACCACCGACTTTGGCGGCGACCCTCTCGATGTTCTTCGGGGTCGCGTCTTGGCCCTGGGCCAGATGCAGGGCCAGTTGCTGGGATTCGGTCACCGGAGCAGGTGTACCTGTTTCGGAACCTGGCGCGACGACTCTTCAACCGAAGTGGCCTGTCAGTTCGAAGGGTTGGGAATGCGCCAGAGAGTGATGTGGCTCGGATGGACCTTGTCCTTCCAGACCGAGTGGACGGCTCGGACAAGCTTGGTCGCCTCCCAGTCGGGCTCCCCCGTACCGGGGTTTCGTGCGAACTGCGGGAACGAGTCGCTGAAAACCAAGATCGCAAGGCGGTGCCCCTTCTCGAACTCGTGCGCGAACCACCATGGCTCAACGGTCACCTTGTACGCTTTGCCCGGAACGAGGGGGCTGAACTTGCCATCGTGGTAGGTCGCGCGGGCCGTGCCGAGCAGAGCGATCATGCGGTACGTGCCGTCCGCGTCCTGATCCAAGACTTGTACGTGGAACGTCGCGTCCTTGGCCGAGGTCGTGATATAGAGCTCGACGTTCATCGGCCCGGCGAGCGTCGTCGCGGAATCGAAGGGAGAGGTGCGATAGACGAGCGTTCCTTGGCCAATGGCTTCCTTTGGAAACACGGTCGATGAGCCCGTGGGATCGACATGGACTTCCTTCTCGTCGAAAGCGACGTGGTTCGGGTCGTAGACGTAGGAGTCCTTGCCCGTGCCGATCTTGGAAGTCAGCGTTCCTTGAGGGTCGGCGCCCGACGCCTTTCCGCCACCGAGGTAGTAGGTGACGGGCTTGGCCGACGGGAGCGGCCAGTCCGGCCCATCGACCCACTTGTTCGCGCCCGTCACGAAGAACTGTACGCGCGGCACCTTGTCGAAGGAGACCGACTTTCCCTTGAGGTACGTGTCGAAGAACCGCAGGTACGTCGAGTCGAGTTCCATGACGGCGTCCGGTCCATAGTCGACGTCGCCGTACTTGCTGAACGTGTCGAACAGGTGGCTCCAGGGTCCGAAGACCACCCACTGAGTGCCCTTGGCGGCGCGTAGCGCCGCCCAGTGCTCCATCGTGCCGACGCCGTCTCCGTCCCAGACGCCGCTTACGCTCAGGACCGGGATCTTGACCTTGGCGACGTCGGCGAGCGTAAAGACATCGCCCCAAGAGGCGAGCGTCCCGCGACTGATCCATCGGTCGAAGAACGGGATCGTTTCGCCAAAATACGCGTCGTCCACCTTGCCGATAGGGAGGGTCTTCATCGCATCCAGGTTGCCAAGGTTGGCGAAAGCGCCCTGCACGTCCGAGTTCTTGTCCTTGACCACGCGGCACCACCAAATGTCCGGCAGAAGCATGAACGCGCCGTGGTCCCACGGAAAGTTGTCGACTGGCGGAGGCGGGCTGACCTGAGGAACTATGCACTTGAGCGCGGGGTCTCCACTCGTCGCTGCCGCCCACTGGACGTATCCGAGGTAAGAGCCTCCGATCATGCCGACCTTGCCGTCGCTCCATGTCTGCTCCGTGATCCAATCGATCGTGTCCTTGCCGTCTTTGCGCTCGTTGACAAGGGGGTCCCATTCACCGTCGCTGTCTCCACGGCCACGGACGTCCTGGCACATGACGGCGTAGCCGCGCTTTGCGTACCATTCGGCCGTCAGCATCGATACGGCGCGGCCATAAGGAGTACGAATGAGGATGGTTGGATATTTTCCTTGCGATTCCGGCACCGCAATGTCGGCGACAAGTTTGACGCCGTCGCGCATCGGAGCATCGACGCCGTTCATCTCCTTGACCTTGAAGGTCGGTTGGCTGAGTTCGGGATATTTGCTGAGTGGATCGACGAAGACGCCTTCGTAGCCTTCGAGGATGAACTGGGCGCTCTGTACCGGCACGTTCATGCCGAGCGGGTTGCCGTCCTCGTCGAAGGCGAGGTCGAGCCCGATGCCCTCGGCGGTCGTCGAGAGGATCGCTATTTTCTTCGGTCCGGATCCGAGTTGGACAGTGACGTCGCGACGCGTGAATTTGGCCTTGAAAGTGCTGAAACTGCTGAGGTCGACGAGCTCTACCTCGTTGCTTGCACCAGGTTTGGCGAGAGCGTTCCAGAGTGTCTTCCACATCTGGAGGTGGAACGAACTCATGAACGGCTTGTCGGCGTACGGGAGTTCCTTGTCCTTGAATTGCTCCTTGTCGTTGCGGAAGGCAGTGAGCTTTCCGTCTTTCCAGATGAGGTGGCCCTTGTTCGCGCCGGAGGCTTCCGTGAGATCGCACTCGATGAGCTTGCCCTCCTTGATCGTGCCAGTCAAGTGGCTCTCGATGCTCACCCCCTGGACGCTGAGCGACATGTCCGACTTGAACGAGCCGTCCGGTCGTTCGACCCAGACGGACTGGCCGACCTTCTGGCCCCCGATCAGGATGTCGGTCGATTGCGTCGTCTCGGCGCCGGAAAGCGCGGCCAATGCAAGCAACAAAGTCGATAGGGTGAGCCGCATTCTAAGACAAGTGACGGGGGCAATATTCGGGGGGTTGCACGTCCCGGGACGGAGGTATTGGGGGCTCGAGCTGCCCCGATCCCAAGGGGCGGAAGGCGACCGTTGCGCAGGCTAAAGCCTGCGGCTACATCGTCGGCATGCATTGGGCACTCTTTGGGGACGCTCGCCCTGCCCGGCGGATAGTGGCCGGTACACTTAAAGGGTTCCGGCGCAACGGTGCGCAGGTGGCTGCAATGGACAAGAACGGACACGCCAGTACGGCGAAAAAGACATGGCGCGAGAAGGTCGGCCTGGCCGAGATGCTGAAGGGCGGCGTCATCATGGACGTCACGAACTCCGACCAGGCGAAGATCGCCGAGGAAGCGGGCGCAGTGGCGGTGATGGCCCTAGAGCGGGTGCCCGCCGACATCCGCCGCGACGGCGGCGTGGCGCGCATGTCAGACCCCGAGATGATCCTGAAGATCAAGGAGTCGGTGACGATCCCCGTCATGGCTAAGTGCCGCATCGGTCACTTTGTCGAGGCGGAGATCCTGCAGGCGCTGGAGATCGACTTCATCGACGAGAGCGAGGTGCTGACTCCGGCGGACAACTTCCACCACGTCGACAAGCACGCTTTTACCGTTCCGTTCGTCTGCGGTGCGCGAAACCTCGGCGAGGCGCTACGTCGGATCGGCGAAGGCGCGGCGATGATCCGCACGAAGGGAGAGGCCGGAACCGGCGACGTCGTCGAAGCCGTTGCGCACATGCGGAAGATCATGTACGAGATGCAGAAGTGCAAGGGCGCGCGGTGGGACGAACTCCCGACGGTGGCGAAGGAGATCCAGGCGCCGCTCGATTTGGTGCAGTCAGTCCACGAGAACGGCCGGCTTCCCGTACCTAACTTCTCGGCGGGCGGGATCGCGACACCTGCGGACGCCGCAATGATGATGAAACTGGGCGCCGAGACCGTGTTCGTGGGATCGGGGATCTTCAAGTCCGGCGACCCTGCGCGGCGCGCCAAGGCGATCGTGGAGTCTGTGCTCTTCTTCAACGACGCCAAGCGACTTGCGGAGATCAGCCGCAACCTCGGCGAGCCGATGGTGGGGATCAACGTGTCGTCGCTGGAAGAGAAGGAACTGCTGGCTCCACGCGGCTGGTAGCGGTTCTCCTACTTCGTCCTAGACGGCCAGCGGAGCGCTATGTCGTCTGCGGTCTTGTGGCTCGGGCCCCGTATCTCGCCCCCGTCGTCGACGTGGTTCCTTCCGACGCTCCAGACTGTGAGGGAGCCCGGTGCGAAGACCGCCTGGATCGGTTTGCCATTCGCCAGAGGATCGGACAGATCGGCGTTAACTTCTTTTAGGGATGACGG
>DATLWQ010000024.1:0-14912 GCA_035576225.1 Fimbriimonadaceae bacterium
AGCGCCGTATCCAGGGAGTGGCGCCACCAGCCCCGCCTGCGGATCGATTCGGCGTCCGTCTTGCCCAGGAACAGGTCGAACACGCCGACCGCCATAGCAAGTTGCCGGACAGCCCGGAAACCGAGGAACGCGACGGCCTCCTTGATCGAGGTGACCTTGCGGGGCAGGGCGTAGTAGGCGGAGTTCGCCTGCGTGAGGATCTTTGTCGAAAACCCTGGATCGATGATGATCGCCCGCTCCAGCATCGCGGCCGAAGAGTCGGTCGAGGAGGTCATCTCCATGATCTTGTACACGACCTGTGGGAGGACGGCGACCTCCTTGGTGGACGCTAGAACGATTTCGACCGCTTCGTTTCCTTGGCCTGCTGGCAGCGCTGACATACCCTTCATCCTCTCCTAGGCGTAGATCACCCTTAGTACTTCGTCGACAGACGTGACGCCCATCAAAATCTTTTGGACTGCATCGACCTGCAGCGTTTTCATCCCGTTCGCGATAGCCAGGTTCCGGATCTCGTGGCTGGGTGCCCGGTGCAGAACCTGGTCCCTGATTTCGTCCGAGAGGACGAGCAGTTCGTGGACGCCTGTGCGGCCGCGGTAGCCGGTGCCCTTGCACTGCTCGCAGCCTGCGCCGCGGAAGAGGGTCAGTTCGCCCTTCGTCTCTGAGCCGACTTCTTCGGGGACCGGGAAGCCGTACCGGAGAAGCGTCTCCCTACTTGCCGCGTACGACTCCTTGCAGTGCGGGCAGATCTGTCGCACGAGGCGCTGTGCGAGGACTCCGATGAGGGAGGAGGCGATGAGGAACGGCTCGACCTCCATGTCCATAAGTCGGGACGGCGCGGACGAGGCGTCGTTAGTGTGCAGGGTGCTGAACACGAGGTGGCCTGTGAGAGCGGCCTCCATTGCGATGGTGGCCGTCTCGCGGTCGCGCATCTCACCGATCATGATGACGTCGGGGTCTTGGCGGAGCATCGCGCGGAGGCCGGCGGAGAAGGTCATTCCGGCCTTGACGTTGACGTTGCACTGGTTGATCGTCCCCAGTTCGTACTCGACCGGATCCTCGATCGTGACGATGTTCTTCAGTCCGTCGTTGCTCGAGTTGATGAGCGAGTACAGGGTCGTAGACTTACCTGAACCGGTCGGGCCAGTGACGAGGACGATGCCGTAACTGCGCTGGGCCATCTCCTCAAGCATCTTGAGGTTGTGGTTGAGGAAGCCGAGTTTGGACAGGCCGACGTTGATGCCGCCCTTGTCCAGGACGCGCATGACGATCTTTTCGCCGTAGACGACCGGGAGGGTCGAGACGCGGAAGTCGTACTCTTTGCCGTTGATGGTCGCGCTGATGCGGTTGTCCTGCGGCGTGCGCTTCTCGGCGATGTCCATGTTCGCGACGATCTTGAACCTGGAGGTGAGGGGCGCCGAGACCTTGCGCGGCAGTTTCATCGCCTCAAGCATGATGCCGTCGATACGGAGGCGGACCATGACGCAGTCCTTGCGCGGCTCGATGTGGATGTCGCTCGCCTTGTCCGCGATCGCCTGGTTGACGATCAGGTTGGCGAGCCTGACGACCGGGGCGTCTTCACCGAGTTCACGGAGCTCGGCCTCGCTGAGTTCCTCGTCGTCGTCGATGGTGCTCGCCTGGACGTCGACGTTCCCGTCGAAGTCCTTCATGACGCCTTCGAGAGCGTCGCCGATGCTCGTGTCGAGTTTGTACTTTTCGGATAGGGTGCTGACGATGTCTTCTTCGACAGCGATCATCGGCTCGATCTCGTACCCCGTGTTCATACGCAGTTCGTCGATGACGAAGACGTCGAGGGGGTTGGCCATCGCAACGATCAGTTTGTTCTCTTGGATGGCTATGGGCAGCGACTTGAAGCGCTTGGCGAACTGGGGGCTGAGGAGCGCGAGGGCGGACTCTGTCGGCATCGCCTTCGTGAGGTCGATGTACTGCACGCCCCAGACCTTGCCCATGCAACGGACACGGTCGCGCTCAGTGATCAGGCCCATCTGGACCATGACGCGCGCAATCGGGTCATCACCGCCCAGTTCCCGCTGCTTTTCAGTAGCGAGTTGCAACTGTTCAGGCGTGATGAGACCCTCTTGTACGAAGACGTCCCCAGTCAGCATGCCCAAGGTTGTTGTTCCACGCCCGGCGGGTTCAAGGGGCAGGTATTCCTACCAGGGTGGCCGAGACTCTGCCCGAGGCGGTGTTTCGGGCACGCGCCGTGTGGAGCGGGGCCGGAGAAGAGCGGGCCCGTTCAGACTCATTCGAACCTATGTGACGTGCTAAAATAGCCCGCAGCCTGCCCAGGTGGCGGAATTGGTAGACGCGCTAGTTTCAGGTACTAGTGGCAGCAATGTCGTGAAGGTTCGAGTCCTTTCCTGGGCACCATGCGCGAGGGGCGCGGTCTCCAGACGCGGCCAGTGTTCGTCGGTCGGGCAGTGAGCCCGTTAATCTTGCGGGGCGCCTGCGCGACGTCTCTGCCGTATACTTCGACCCAGCATGTTTACCGCCGCTGTTCTGTTCGTCTGTGCCAGCGTAGGAGCCCAGGGTCGGCCTCCGACCGACCACGGGAGGGGTCACCGCTTTCCACCGCAATTGGAGACGTACGGCGACGCATACCTTGCTCCGACGCCGCACGCCTGGACGCCGCGCGCGTTCGTCGCGTCTGGGCCCTTTACGAGCGTCCAGGTGAACGTGGACGGATCCGGCAACAACATCGTTGGCGACGCGGCCAACGAGCCTTCGATCGCTGTCGACCCGACCAACCCGAACAACATCGTGATCGGATGGCGGCAGTTCGACAACGTCGCGTCCAACTTCAGGCAGGCGGGCTGGGGCTACAGCCATAACGGCGGCGCGACTTGGACGTTTCCTGGCTCGATCGATGCGGGGATCTTCCGCAGCGATCCTGTGCTGGAGTTCGACAACAGCGGCACGATCTTCTACAACAGCCTCACCGTCAACGGAAACGACTGGCACTGCGACACCTTCGTCACCACCGACGCCGGGGTGAGTTGGGGCGCCGCGAACTTCAGTTATGGCGGTGACAAGACCTGGACCAAGGTGGACAGGACGGGCGGTGTCGGCGAGGGCAACATGTACGAACTGTGGAGCACAGCCGGCAACAACTTCTTTCCCAACCAGTTCAGCAGGTCTAGCGACGGTGGCGTCAACTGGATCTCGCCTATCCAGTTGCAGTCCCAGCAGCAGGTCTGGGGGACGATGGCCGTCGACCCGCTCGGCGACCTGTATCTGTCCGGGCAGAGCAGCAACCTGATCTACGTCTCTAAGTCGACGACGGCGAAGTTCGTCCCTGGAACTCCGACGTGGGACTCGACGATCAACGTGCCGCTCGGTGGAACCTTCGTCTTCGGTGGGGCGCCGAACCCCGGCGGTCTGCTCGGGCAGGTATGGATCCGCGCGGACAGGTCTTCAGGCCCGTTGCACGGCAACATCTACGTTCTGTGCTCGATGGATCCGCCGGGTACCGACCCGCTCGACGTCTTTCTCGCGCGAAGCGAGGACGGTGGCGCGACTTGGAGCGCGCCCGTGCGGGTCAACGACGACCCAGCCAACTTGAACGCGTGGCAGTGGTTCGGCACGATGGGCGTCGCTCCGAACGGCCGGATCGACGTGGTCTGGAACGACACTCGCACCTCGCTCGCCGCAAACCTCTCTCAGACCTACTACTCTTATTCGTTGGACGGCGGTCGGACTTGGACGAAGAACCAGTCGATGACGCCGACGTGGGACAGCACGATCGGCTGGCCGAACCAGAACAAGATCGGAGACTATTATGAGATCGTCTCTGACGCGACGGGAGCGGACCTGGCCTATTCAGCGACTTTCAACGGTGAGCAGGACGTGTACTTCTCGCGGATCGTCCCGACTCCGCCCGTCTCGACCTTTTCTCTGTTCACCTTGAACAGAGGCGTCATCCTCTCGGGCAGCGAACTCAGCCTTGCTGACAGCGACGACAGTTACCTCGTTATTCGTCCGGGCCTGACGCTGACCAGTACCGAGGCACCCATAAACTTCGTCGTCGGCTCCAGCGTCGGCACCGACACGCCGACCGAGATCGGGTTCCTCTTGGAGGCCCATGCAAACACGCCCAACCTTGCGCAAAAGATCGAGTTCTTCAACTACGTGACGAACTCCTACGAGGCAGTGGACACGCGGCAGGCGACGACAAAAGACTCGATCACCCACGTCCACATCACGACGAACCCCTCACGATTCATCGAGCCAGGCACTCACAAGGTCCAGACAAGAGTGACCTTCAAGGCTTCTGGGCCAGTACTGCTCTACCCATGGAGAGTGTCGGTCGACAGGGCCAACTGGACGATCGTGCAATAGAGACTTCTAGACCTTCCATCCGACCCGTTTCCGCAACGGAACCACGAAGGAGACGTTCGATTCTGACGCCTGTGTTCCTTGTGCAGTCGCGGGCTGTTCCGTCTCCTTTGGGTGGACGGGCGTTTCGAGAATTCCCTTGAGCGTCATCAGTCCGATCAAAAGCATGATGAGCGTCCCTGAAATGACCACCCACGTCCTCCTTGCCGGGTGCCTCGAGTTTGAGCGGTCGAGCCAGGGCAAGAATATCATCCCGAGGGTAATGATCCCTGGAGCGACTACGGTCGCCAACACTTCCCAGCCGGCAGGCATGATCTTGAGAAGTTCGTAGAGGCCGAGGTAGTACCACTCTGGACGTGGCGCGAAGTCGGTCCCGGTGGGATCTGCCATGCCTTCGAGGGCCGGCGGGTGGGACGCGGCGAGATAGACGATGATCGCAACGCCGACGAATACAACGATGATGTCTTTGAAGTACTGATAAGGATAGAACTCGACCCGCGGGCCCTTCTGCGGTCTGACCGGGCCAGCGATGTGGTGCTTCCTGACGAGGATCAGGTGGAGCGCCGTCAAGAACATGAGCGCGGCCGGGAGCAGCATGACGTGGATCGCGTAGAAGCGCGTCAGGGTCAACGAACCGACCTCCTGTCCTCCCCGCGCGAGTTCGACGAGTCCGTGACCAATGCCGGGAATCGTGCCGAGGATGTTCGTCCCGACGACGGTCGCCCAGTACGCCTTCTGATCCCAGGGAAGGAGGTAGCCGGTGAACGCAAAGCCGAGCATGACGAGGAAGATGAATACGCCAGCCAGCCAAGTCAGTTCGCGCGGCTTCTTGTACGAGCCCCAAAAGAACACGCGCATGATGTGCAGGACCGTGACGATGATGATGCCAGCCGAGCCCCAGACGTGCAGCCCACGCGTCGCGCGCCCAAAGTTGATGCCCCAGAAAGTGATCTCGTTCGTGATGTGCTGGACGCTCTGATACGCAGAGTCCGGCCCAGCAGAATAGTACATCGCCAGCGCAACGCCGGTGACGAACTGGAAGACGAGCAGGGTCAGCAGGAGGTTGCCAAGGGTCTGCCACCATCCGACGCCTGCAGGCATGGGTTCGTCGAGGTTTTTGCGGACGAAGCCCCACCAGCCCAGCCGGAGTTCGAGCCAATCGCTCAGTTTCGGCCGTTCAGCAATGAGTTGCTCTTCGCGAGTGGGTTCCTCTTCGGGCGCGACAGTCGGCCTTTCAGGTGTCAGAGGGTTCTTGCTCATTTCAAACTTCCTTGCGAACCAAGATGCGCCCGTTCTCTACTTTCGTCTCAAAGCGATCCAACGGGCGAGGCGGCGGCCCCGCGACGACCTTACCGTTCACGTCGAACACTCCACCATGGCACGGGCAGAAGAAGCGCTTCTTCTCGTCCTGGTACTTGACGCGGCAGCCGAGGTGAGTGCAGGACGGGTTGAACGCGACGACAGCTCCGTTCCTCCTGCCCAGAAAGATCACGTATGTGCGATCGGTCTTCCGGAACCCGTCTTTGATCTCCATCGTAAAGCGCGTCTCTTTCGTTTCGCCCTCGCCGAGTTCGTCGTCGCCGAGGACATCGATCCACTTGCCCTTCAACTTTTGTTCGAGCGGCGCGCCGATAAAGCCGATGACCGGGCCAATGATCGCAATGCCGACTACGATGTTGAAGAGCGCTATCATCCACCCAAGCAGGCGGCGTCTTTCAGGATCCCGGACTGAGTTTTGGTCTGCGTTGTTCATCACGTTGCACTCAATTCTTGGTCGTCCTTCTACGGGTAGTAGCGGACTTTGACTTCGTCGTTCGCCTCCGGATCGAACATCGAAACGATCTGTGCGGCTATGCGCTGCGACTTGTGGTGGCGCCCTGGAGACGGCTCACGCTCGAAGCCGATGTCGACGCCGGACGCCGTGATCTCTTCGACCAGCCTCGTCATCGCGACCATGCTCGGTGCGACCCAGACGTGCATGAACCGGGTGAACGGAGCGGTCAGGATCAGGAGCGAAATCGAGGCGAGGTGGTAGATGTAGACCGTCATCAGCCAGTCGTTGGCGCCGGACTTGTTGATCGCGACAGTAAGGAACCCGCTGATGATCGTATGGAAGAGGAGGTTGACGAAGAGGAAGTCCTTGCCAAGCGTCATTCCGTTGTCGATGTACTCGTCTTTCTTATAGCGGTAAAGGACGTAGCAGAGACCGAGGAAGACGGAGACTCCGGCGATGACGGCCAAGAGTTTGGGACCGCTCACCATCGACATGTCGCTGCGCGCCGGGTTGACGATCTGCATCCAGATGTCAGCGGCCATGAGGCCGAAGAAGCCGTAGATGAGGAGGCCGTGCATGGCCCAGCGGAACTTGTCCTTTCGGAAGAGCGATGCGACCCCCAGGCCCTCGACGATGAGCGCCTTGACGACGACCCCGGCCGCCCGTACCCTGCCGAACTTGGCGATATACGGACGCAACTGTTTGAGACCGGCCGCGCGCAGCCAATAGAAGAGGTTGTTGAACCCAAAGATGGCAGCAATGATGAAGATGAAGAGGAACAACCTGCCGACGTTCTGCGTTGAGAGGAAGCGACCGACCTTGAACGAGATCGGAACTTCGTCCTCGTTGACCTTCTTGGCCGAAAACTCTTTGTATATCTGTTTGACCGTTTCATCGGGCAGAACGCTCGCCGGTGTGCCCGGCATCATGCCCTTGCCGCTCCTGACCGTGCTCAGGAACTGGTCTTCAGTGAGGGCGATCCCCGCCAGCGGTGGGCCGATGCCGCCGTTGCCCGTGACGCCATGGCATCCGGTACAGGTGGACAGGGTGTACGCATCGCCGGCGGTCGCCGGCTCCATCGGTTCGGGCTTTTCGACCTGCAGCGGCCCTTTGTGGAACGTTTGGTAGATGGCTAGCGCGTCCTCGTCGGAGAGTTCGTCGCTCGCGGTTTCGGGCATGTTGCCAACGCCTTTGCGAACGATCTTCATAAAGGCGGCTTCTGACAACTTGGAGGTGTCGATGGCGGGCCCGTAGCCGCCTTGGCCCTGGTCGCCGTGGCAACCCGAGCACGGAGACTTCTTGTAGGCCTTGAGTGCGTTCGGCTCCATCGGAGTCGCCTGCACGTTCGCCTGCTCAGCGGGTTTCTCTGTGGGCTTTTCGGTGGGCGTCTCTGTGGGTTTTTCGACCTTGGTTCCCGCGCCCTTGAACGCCTTGTACAGGGCGATGACGTCGGCGTCGGACATCTCTTCGGCGCTCGTTTCCGGCATGTCGTCACCGACACCTTTGCGAACGATCTTCATGAAGTCGTCCTGCGACATCTTGGACACGTTGATGGCCGGGCCGTAGTCTCCCTGTCCGTGATCGCCGTGGCAGTTCGAGCAAGCCGAGTCTGTGTAGATCTTGAGCGCGGCTGGCTCCATCTGACTCTGAGCCGTAGCGAAGCATGCGACCATCAGCGCCATGACGGCCGTTGCGATGCGCAAGAGGGTCATCTTTCGATTTAGGAACGCCCTCGCGTCGCGGCTCTGGCCCTGTCGGCGCTCTTCTGGCAGACGCGACGTGTGCGATATCGGCTCCGTCCCCTCGGACGAGGCCCGGTTGCCACCTGTGTGGCTCTCCTGCCGCGCCATGGGGCCGAGGTACATGCCAGCGGGCTTTGTCCCCGCCTCCGGCAAGAGATAGAAGGGCTCGCGACCCGTCTGCTCTTCCTGCTCGACGATGTACTTGGAAATCTTGCTTTCTGGGTCCTCGATGTCGCCGAAGATGCGCGCGTCGGTCGGGCAGGCGACGACGCATGCCGGATCGAGGCCCTCGTCCACGCGGTGCGCGCAGTACGTGCACTTGCGGGCGACGTTCTCTTCCAGCCTTGGCTTTACGAAGTCCTTCTCGTAGGGCTCGTCCTGGTCGAGATACCACTCGTCCTTCTTGTTGAGATAGATGTTGCCGTAAGGGCATGCCGAGACGCACGCGCCGGTTCCTCGGCACCGGTCCTGGTCAATGAGCACGATGCCGTCCTGCCTTCTGACGATCGCCTTGTTCGGGCAGGACTTGAGACACGGAGCGTCGTCGCAATGGTTGCACAGGATGGGTAGGTACATCCGCTTGACGTTCGGATAGTGACCGCTTTCGATGTTGAGCACCCGCGCGAAGAACACGTCTGCTGGCGTCCCGTTCTCCTGTTTGCAGGCCACGGTGCAGGCATCGCAGCCGATGCACCTCGTCATATCGATGAGCATTGCCAGCCTTGGCATCTAGTTCACCTTCCTCACATCGACCCTCGTGTCCTTCCAGTGTTGGCCCGGAGCGTAGACCGCAGGCAGGTAGTACGCCTCGTGCGTCGGTTTGATCTTCTGGTGCGTGTGGACGCTATGGTACTTCCCTTCCGCCAGGAACTGGTCCCACCAGCCGTGGTCGACGCACAGGACGCCGGGCTTGATCGTTTCGGTCAGCAGCGCCCACAACTTGTAGGAGCCGTAGTTGTTGTGGATCTCGACGACGTCGCCGTCTTCGATCCCCCTCGCAGCAGCATCGATCGGGTGGATCTCAACGACCGGCTTGCGGTTGAGGTTGCGCAGGACATTGTTGTTGCAGTGCGTGGAGTGGACGCGCCACTTTGAGTGCGGCGTCACAATCGAGAACGGGAAGAGCCTTTCCTCCTCTGACATGTGCGAAAAAGCCGGGATGAACGTCGGTACGGTCTCGCCCATCTTCTGGTAGATCGCCTCTTCTTTGTAGAACTCCATCCTGGCCGTCTTGAGGAACTCGCGCTGTGCCCCTTCTGGGAAGGGGTACGCCCTGGGCGGGAACGGCTTGAATTCTTGAATCTGTGCGTCGAGGCCGCACTCGGGATCGTGGACCTTCAACCGGACCGGGCCCTTCTGGAGTTGCTCCACTGTGATGCCCTCGACCTCGGGGCAGTCGGGGTTGTCGAGCATGAGCCTCATCGCGCCGAACTCGTCCATCTCGAAGTGCTTGAGGAGCGAAGGATCGATGCGGCGGAGGATCTCCTTTGTCATCCACATCTCTGTCTTGCTCTGGTGCTGGGGAGGGACGACCTCCTGTTGGATCTGGAGGTACGGGTGGCAGCCCGTCGCAACGAGTTCGTTCTTTTCCCAGAACGTCGGTGCGGGGAGGACGACGTCGCTGTACTCGCACGTCGGCGTCATTTGGAAGTCGATCGTGACGAAGAGGTCGAGTTTATCGACGGCCTGTTTGACGAGGCCCGAAAACTCGGTGACCAAGGGATTCGCGTGCGAGCAGATGAGGCCCTTGAATCCGTCCTTGGGAAACTTGATCTTGGGGTTGATGCTTTCGGTGGGCTTGCCCAACGAGAAGTAGTGCACTGGGATCGCGTTCGGACGCTTGCCGTCTGGGAACCACCAGGGGCTCACGTCGATGCGGAAGTGGTGCTGTCCGGAGTAGATCGAGACTGACTCGCCCGGCTTGCCGTGGGCGCCGACAAGCGCGCTCAGAAGAAGGATGGAGCGGATCGTCAGATCTCCGTGGAGACGGTGGTTGACCCCCATCCCGACGATGATCGTCGACGGTCTGTTGGTGGCGTAGGTGACTGCGATGTTGCGGATCGTGTCGGCCGGGATATCGGTGACCTTTTCGACGGCCTCCGGGCTGTACTCCGGCTTCATCACCTCCTCCTTCACGAGTTCGAACACCGGCTTGACTTTGACGTCGGCGCCGCCGACCTTGACCGTCCATTCGCCCTGGAACGCCGGGGCGACATCGTCCGGCAGTCGGAGTGTGTCGGTGGGGAGTACGAAGAGGCGCTTGTGCGCAGCGTCCCAGACGACGAACTGCATATCGGAGCCCAGTCCGACGTCGCTGGCCCGCAGGCGCATACCATTGTCCTCGCGCACGAGGGTCGCCATGTCTGTGAACGACTTGAGGAACTCCCAGTCGACGAGGCCCTGGTCTAGGACCACCTGGCACATGCTGAGAGCGAGCAGGCCGTCGGTGCCCGGCGAAATCGGTATCCATTGGTCTGCACCCTTCGCCGTCTGGCTGCAGCGAGGGTCGATCGCGATGATCTCGCAGTTGTTCCGCTGCTTGGCGTACTGTGTCAGGAACTTGGCGTCGGGAATCCGTGTCTGGAAGACGTTGCTCGACCAGAGGATCGCGGTCTTTGCGTGCGCCCAACTCTTGGTCTCGCACTCGACGCTGTCGATCCCAACGGTCTGGGTGTAGCCCATCGAGATGTCGCCGTTGAAATCGTAGGCAGTGCCGAAAGACATGCCGAGGAGCGCAGCCATGCGGACCTGCGCGCCCTTTTGCACGTAGCCAGTGCCGACGACCTGGTTGAAGAGCATGATGCTCTCGGGGCCGTGGTCGCGGATGATCGCCTTCATCTTGTCGGCGATATAGTCGAGTGCCTCGTCCCACGAGGCCTCCTTCCACTTGTTCTCTCCCCGCTCTCCTTGGCGGATCAACGGCGTCTTGATGCGGTCTGGGCCGTAGATGAGGTGGGTCATGGCCATCCCCCGCAGGCAGCCGCGCGGGTTGTACTCCGCGCAGTCGTAGTCTGCGGCAGGCTTGAGGTCGACGATCGTGTCGTCGACGACCGTCGCCAACCAACCACAAGCGCCCGTGCAGTTTGGGGAGTCTGTCGTTCGGACAATACGAACGTTGGCTTGTTTTACGGGCTTATGGTGCCTGCCCGGAACGGCGTGCCTCGTTGCCATGATTCGCCTTCAACCTGTTATGTTCTTCTCTGCTGTGTCGGAACTATGACGACTATCATAGTCCCGGGACTGGAAACCTTGTCATAAGTCAGGGCCCTCCCGTCTGCTTGAAGGACCCTGACTTTCTTCATCTCGTCTTAAGCAATGTCGTCGTGACCTTGGAACTTCGTCTACGACCCATTGCAGGTTATTCGAAGTGCGGCTCGTCGCCCGGTTTGAAGCCCGGCAACGCGTCTTTTTTGATCTCGTCGATGTTCTTGACGCTGTCCTTGTCGGAGTCAAGGTTCTCGACTGACTTCAGCACGTCCGCAGTCACCTTTTTGGTGTGCATCTTGGCCATTTGCGCCTTGATGTCGTTACCATAGGCGTTGAGTTTGCCGCCCTTGGAGGACGTGTGGCAGATGTAGCACTTGGCCTTGCCAAGCGTAGAATCGTCTTTGATCTTGTACGTCTCGACGAACGTTTTGTGGAAGACGGAGAGCGCCGAGGCGATCGCGAACACGCTTAGTAGCGCGCATACGATGAATAGTCGTTTCATGTTGTTGTTCCTATTGGGTCAGTCTTGAGGTCGTTCGACCGGGGTGCGCGGGACTTCCGCGTTTCTTCTTCGCCCTCGACCACCCCGACCGGTGCCGGCGAGCGGCGATAGAACGCGGCTGTGAAG
Source organism: Fimbriimonadaceae bacterium (assembly GCA_035576225.1). Lineage (GTDB taxonomy): Bacteria > Armatimonadota > Fimbriimonadia > Fimbriimonadales > Fimbriimonadaceae > JADFMN01. The sequence continues at coordinate 11,705 of DATLWQ010000024.1, forward strand.
CCGGACATCGCCATGAGGGCTGTACCAAGCCAGACCAGGATGGTCATGGGCTTGTGGAAGACTTGAATCTGGAAGATTGGGGTTGTCATCTGGACCCGCAGGGTCGCCGTGTGCGTCGCTGCATCCAGCGACACGAGCGCGAGTTCCAGGCCGTCGCCGAGGGCGGCTCCGTTCGAGACGATCTGCCCGTTCTGCGCGAACGAAATGCTCGGTGTCAGTTCTTGAGTGGTGTTGCCGTCGGACACCTCCACCTTCGCGCCGACCTTCGCGTCGGTGGTGCCCATCGTCCCGCTCTGAACCATGTCTTTGTACTTGACGGTGATCCCGCCGATGTCTGCGCTCTTGCCGAGGGGCACCTCCGCCTCTTGGCCGGCGTTCTTTTGCGAGCCGCCGATCGAGACATAGGTGTCCATGAAGAGGCCGTGCTGGATATACGGCCAAGCCATCTGGTCCTCTTGCCCGTCTTCGTGCTTGATGTAATAGAAGCCGGGCGTCGCCGTGAGAATTGGCTTGTTGCCGCCGGACGTTGGATAGAAGTCCAGTTTGAGTTTGTTGTCGCGGTCGGTGTCGGTGCTCGTCATCCCTGCGTATCGCACCTCGTAATTAAGGAGACGTCCATCGTGGTCCTTCATTACAACCGAGGTGGCAGTCTGCTCAAAGCCCCAGGCCCGCCATGAGGACGGCGACGCCGACGTGTGCGAGGAACGGGGTGATGCCGAGTTTGCTCCGCTTGAAGAGTTCGAGGACGCGCCACCCGTTGCCTACGATCACAAAGACGCAGATAGCGAAGAGGATGACCACCCACGCCATGCCCTGGATCTTGTGAGAACCGAGCATGGTCACTTCCGGCTTCATGTCGATCTGGCTCGCGAAGGGCGTGAGGACGGCGGCGATCAAGAACAGTCCTGTAACTCCGACAGTGACGCAGAAGATCGTGTATGCCTTGGAGCCGATCTCGCGGAACTTCATCCCCTTCCATGAGACGAAAGGCGTGACCGCCATCAAGAGCATCAGCGGGATGAAAATCCACGACAGCACCTGGTGGTAGAGGGACTCCTCGACGACGCGCGGCTTTTCGTTCGCCATCGCCATGAAGAGCGGGATGCTCATGCCGATCGCCGTCAGGGTGCCGAGCACGAGGAGCGACGCGACCCCCAGCATGTAGAAGCCTTCCCTCCTCGTCACCGGGCCAGGCTCTTCGGGCGCCTTGTCCTTGAGCGATTCGATCGCGCGGAACGCCCAGAGCCCGCCGAAGCCGAGGACTGTGCCGCCCATGAGGACCAGGAGGAGTTTCAGCGCATAGCGGTCCATCTCCGCGAAACTGTGGACGCTGGTGTCTCCGAGCACGCCCGATCTGGTCAGGAAGGTCCCGTACAGGAAGATGACGAACGGCAGCGCGGCCAGGAGGAGGTTGGTCATCTTCCACCTCTTCTTGGTCGCCTGGACGATCACGCCGTGGGTGAACGCCGCTGCAAAGACCCAGGGGACGAAACTCACGTTCTCAACGGGGTCCCACATCCAGAAGCCGCCCCAGCCGAGGGTCTCGTACGCCCAGAAGCCACCCATGCAGAGGCCGAGCCCGACGAGCGCGACGGAGACTATGCCCCAGGGCCGGACGATCGGGATCCACCGTTCGTAGTCCCTGGTGGCCAGCGCCGCGAAGGCCAGCGCGAAGAGGCATGTCAGAGACCCGAAGCCGAGGAAGATAGTCGGAGGATGGATCGTCACCCAGTAGTTGTGCAGCGAAGGCGAGAGGCCCGCGCCATCTGGAGGAACGACCACCTGGCCGTTGAACATGGTGAGGTTGAACGGGGACTCGAACGCCAGGATGCTCGTGATGCCGCCCAGGAAGAAGGCGAACGCGACCGAGTACCACCTGCGGTAGTGCTCGGTCCTCCTCGTCGTGAGGAGCGCAAAGATCGCCGAGCACGTGGCCCAGAGCAGGAAACTTCCCTGCTGGCCGGACCAGATTCCTGCGATGTGGTAGGCGAGCGAGGTCGCCCTGTCCGAGTGCTGGAAGATGTATTCGTACTCGTACCGCTGTGTGGCGAAGAGGATTCCGAGGACGATGAACGCGCCGATGACCGACCAACTGGCGGCCGTGAAGCCGAACTTGCCCAGCGCTTCCAGTTTCTTAGTCTTGACCGACCTAAGCCACGCAATGGCGGACACCGCAAAGAGTGCGGCGGAAGCAACGACCAGAATCCGGCCGACTACGCCAAGCGCGAGCGACCACGCCGGAGGCGAGACAAGATCGTTGAAGCCTAGATCGTTCATTTGGGTTTCTCCTGTTAGTGGAGTTCGGGCCGGGGCTGACTAGCCCCGGCCCGTATTATAGATCAGTCGGTTCCTTCGCCGCCCTTCGCCGAGCGGTTTGCGTCGGACTGGACGGTGTTCATCTTTTGCGCTGTGCTGACCGACGTCGCCGTAAGCGGCGCCGCTGGCACTCCGAGCGCATCGAGGTTGTCGTTGGCTACCTTGAGCAGTAGCTTTACGTAGATGGCGTTATGGACTCCAAAGTCCTTGGACTCCACGATGAAGTAGTAGTTGTGCCGTGCACGCTTGATCTCGATGGGCACCGTCGACTGGTCGGGAGGTGTGAACCCCTCTGACGAGATCGCGGACCTGTAGTCCCAGAAGAACTCGTTGCCGTCGACGTTCGGGTAGGCCGCGATCGCCCAGTTGGACATTCTCACGCGCAAGGCGTAGAGGTCGTTGAGGACCAGCGTCTTGATCGAGGTCACGCGGTTCGCTGCGTCGGTCTCCGTGTGGCACGGAATGCACGCGTTGTAACTGACCGTGAAGGTGTGCCTATGGTCGGGCATATGGCAGTGCGAGCACTGGCCGGGAATGTTCGCGTGCGACGTCTGCGTCTGCACTGGACCGTCCCCGACGACACCACCGATCCCCAGCAACATGTTGTACTGGTCGCTGTGGTGCCCGCTGAACCGGGACGTGTTGGCGGTGAGCGCCGCGTCCGACGGATCGACGCCGCGACCGTTGTGGCACTGGCCGCAGAGGTGGTCAACCGTCTGGAACGACTGCGGATCCGTCCCCGGCCCGACAGCGGTCGTATCCAGGTTGAACGTCATATGTCTGAGTTGGACGTCCTCACCTTCGTCGGTGAGGTTGCCGGTCAGGCTGTGCGGGTCGTGGCACGTGTTGCAGTTCGCCGTGTGATTGACCCCATTGGCCGTCGTAAGGATGT
>DATLWQ010000025.1:0-5274 GCA_035576225.1 Fimbriimonadaceae bacterium
GCTCGACCAAGTCAGGGTCGGCGTTTCCCTCGTGCAGACCAGCCGCGTCAGCGGCGATCGGATCGTGAACCTGCAGTTGTCGCCGACTACCTGTTCGGGTCGGGTCGGATTCGCAGCAGGCGTCCAAGACCTCCTCGACCAGACGGTCACGACGCCGGATCCCCACGAGACGACGCGGTCCTTTTTCGCGGCCTCGACCTATAGCGTCGGAGACGGTGTTTTCGTCACGCTCGGAGCAGGCACGGCGCGGTTCTCCAAGGGGTTTGGAAACATCAGCGCGCTGGTTGTGAACGGTGTACGGGCGACACTCGAGAACGACGGCTTTGGCTGGAACTACGGCGCAGAGACGGATCTCCCGATCAAGGCCGAGGACGCGCGGATGAGCCTGTTCCTCGGTGTCGTGCAGTCGCGCTATCCAACTTGGTCTCTTTCAATGCGCTGGTAACCGGTACGTAGGCGCTGGCGATCTGCGATAATGACGACATGCTCACCGCGCTCGTCGCATTCGCCTCCTTTCAGTCGATGAACACGCTCACGCCGCAAGAAGTGAAGGACGGCTGGCAACTCCTTTTCGACGGAAAGTCCCTTGATGGCTGGCACAGTTATAACGAGCCGGAGATCGGCAAGGGCTGGAAGGTCATTGACGGCGTCTTGACGATCACCGACGCCGACACTGCGGGCGACATCGTCACCGACGGAATGTACAGGTGGTTCGAACTCAAGTTGGAGTTCAAGGTCGGCAAGGGCCAGAACAGCGGCGTCATCTTCCGCGCTGCCGACGGCAGCAAGGCGATGTGGCAGAGCGGCCCCGAGGTGCAGATCTACGATCACCCGGCCGGGCCCGGGGTGCAGATCACGGGTTACCTCTATGACCTCTACTCATCACCGATCGACGCGCAGAAGCCAGCGGGTGAGTGGAACACGATGGACATCATCCTCTCGCCCAAGAAGTGCATGACCTACATCAACGGCGTGAAGTACTACGAGTACGTCTACCAGAGCAAGGACTTCTGGGATCGCGTCGCCAACAGCAAGTTCAAGCAGTGGCCGGAGTTCGCAAAGGCCGACAAGGGACGGATCGGGCTACAGGGCGACCACGGTGACGTCTCCTTCCGAGACATCAAGATCAAACCGATCAAGGGGTGAGGGACGCGCCGTTCGCTTCGGACAACTTCCGGCTCTCGCGCAGGACGTCGAACACGCCGAGCACGAGCGTCAGCAGCATCGGTCCGGCGACCAGGCCGATCGGCCCCATCGTGAACACGCCGCCCAAGAGGCTGAAGAACACCGCCATCATGTGCATGCTCGATCCCATCGAGATGAACTTCGGGCGCAGGTAGTTGTCGATTGTCGAGACGAGCCCGAATCCGAGCGCGATGACGAGCACGCCCTGCAGGGTGTGTCCGGTCAGGATCATGAGGAGCCCCGCCGGGACGTAGCCGACGGGCGCGCCGAGGAGCGGGATCATCGCCAGAATCGTCGTCACGATGAACCACGCGTACGGGCTCGGCACCCCCAGGGAGAGATAGATGACGAGTGAGAGCAGCCCCTGGATGAATCCGACCACCACAAAACTGAGGAACACGGTCCGGATCGTCGCAGCCATGTTCTTGAGGATCTGGTGCGTCTTGTCGCGCGGCAATGGAACGAGGTCGAGGGTCGGACCCAGCATCTTGTGACCGTCGCGGAGGAAGAAATACGTCGTGAGGAACGCGATGACGAGTGTCACGAGCATCATGCCGATGCGCTTGAGCCCTCGCGTCACCGGGCCGTAGACGTTCGACGCGATCTCCGACTTGTGGTCGGCTATGTACTTTGCGAGACTGAAGTCTCGGACGCCCACGCGCTCGAGCGTTGGCTGTATGTAGACGTCGACCTCGTTTGCGATGTTGGTGAAATTGATCTGTCGGTCGGGCGAGTCGGCGACGAGTTCCGAAGCGAAGTTGTAGACTTCGGCTCCGCCGACGAACGAGAGGCCGAGGAACGGGACGATGACGACGAACGCGGTGAACAGCGTCACAAAGAGGGACGCCTTCGCCTCGGGGTTCTTTTTTCCTTCGTACCTCTTGAGAACCCTGTTGTACCAGGGGTAGAGGAGCACGCTCAGCACGGTCGCCCACAGGATGGCAGGGATGAATCGCCACAGGAGGACGGTCGCCGCCAGCAGGACGACGACCGTAAAGATCCAAAACGCCGTCTTGCTGCCGTTGTTTCCTTGAGAAGTCGCCATCTGTCGTCCGTGTGTCCCAGAGTCTACGCTACGCGCACCTTAGACGTTGCCGGCCATCCTCTTGACCTCTTTTTCCGCGCTCTCGATGTCGTCCGGAAGGAGGTGCCCTTCGACGACGAGGTCGCTTAGGCGCTGCTTTATCTTTCCGATCTCCTTTCCCTCGGAGAGCCCGGTCAGACGCATGATGGTCTCGCCGTCGAGCGGGCTGCCCAGCCGGTTCGGCGGAGTCTCTTCGGCGACTGTCTCCAACACGCGACGCACTTCGTCGAAGTCCAGGCGCTTTGCGATCGCCGAGTGCGCTTCGGCGTCCGCCTCGCACAAGGCGACGAGGCGCTCCGTCTGGTCGCCCATGTCCCGCCAGATCCTGCGCGCCGCCGTGCGCGAGAGTTCTTGCATCCCGAGCAAACGCATGTGGTGCCGGACCAGGAGACAGACGTCGTCGATCGTGCGCGTCGGGAAGGTCAGACGGGTGAGAACCTCTCCCGCCATCACCGCGCCCTCGTCTTCATGGCCGTGGAACGTGATCTTGCCGTCGTCGTGCAAAACACGGCACTGGGGCTTTGCAATGTCGTGGAACCACGCTGCGAGGCGCAGCGTCATGTCTCGCGGGTCCGCGTTGCCGACGACCTCGACGGTGTGGTCCCAAACGTCGTAGTCGTGGTATGGGCCTTGCTCCATACCGACGCCTTCGCAGAACTCTGGCGCGATCTCCGCCATCAATCCGAGGTCCATCAGGTCGGCCAGGCACTCGTGGCCGTCGACGAGCCGCAGCATCTTTTCAAGTTCCTCGCGGATCCGCTCTGCGCTGATCACCTGTAGCCGGTTCGCCTCTTGCCTTATCGCTTCGTAGAGCCCTTCGACGGGTTTGAAACCGAGTTGCCAGCGGAACCGCACGGCACGCAGCATGCGCAACGGATCGTCGTGGAACGTTTCGACCGGATCGAGCGGTGTGCGCAGCACGCGCGCTTTCAAGTCTGCAAGGGCTGTGCCGAGCGGGTCGGAGACCTCGCCGGTGAACAGGTCTTGGAAGAGCGCGTTGACCGTGAAGTCGCGCCGCTTGGCGTCGTCCTCGATCGTCGCGGGCTCTACGCGCGGCTTGCGCGAGTCGCTCTCGTAGGACTCCTTGCGTGCGGACGCAAACTCGAACGTCCTGCCTTCCACCCGCACCATCGCCGTGCCGAACCGCGGGTAGGTCACGGGCTCGGACTCGCACACGCCCTTCTTCCAGAGGATCGCTACGGCCTCCTGCGCATCTCCCAGGACGACGACGTCGGTATCGCCCTTCGACTTGCGCCCGAGCATCGCGTCGCGAACGACACCGCCGACCAGCCAGGCCCGCCCTTCGAACTGCGTGCCGGCCAGCCCCTCGCGTATCCGCGCGATCCTATCGTGGGTCATTCCCCCAAATTATGTCGCGCCGGACGCTCCGCTGAGGCCGGTCTTGAACCTAGACAGCGGTTCAAGAGCCGTCCAGGGGAAGTATCTGGTCGACGAAGTCCAGTTTGGCAAGGTCCATCAGGTGCTTGGCCTCGACAGTTCCGAACACGACCTTGAGGCCCTTGTCAGAGTCGGCGATCTCCAGACCGGCGTCCTTGAGCGCCTTGTCCCACTCCTCGGGAAGGTCATGGAGGAGAATCTGGACTTCGAATGTGCCCTTCTTCTTGTCTCGCAGGTCTTTGTGGATCTTCAGTTCCGGGTGTGCGGACTTGTCTGACGGCGCTTTCAAGCGGTCGACCGCCTGGGCCCTGTTATATTGCACGGCCGCGCCTCCGCCCCCGAAACCGCCGCCTCCGGTCGTACCACCGCCGCCACCTGTCGTCGTTCCTTGTTTGCCATGAATGGTCACGGTAGGTCCGTTTTGGCTATTGGATATCACGAGCCCAGTTCCCGCCCTTCCGAAGACCCCATCGTAACTCACACCTTCGGCCATTTCGACTGGTACTCGTACGGTGCGCTGCACGCCGCCGATGTTGACGACGCGCTTTTCGACCGCGACGAACGACGTCCACTGCGACATGATCCCGTACTTCAGTGCAAAGTCCGCATAGCGCGAGTCATCTGTGGTCGGTTCCTGCCCGCGCGTGACAGTGCGCGTTGCAGCAATCCAGTCCTGGCGAACCATGTCGTCCAACATGCGTCGCGCCCAAACCTTGGTCACACCGTCGCCGGAGTTCTCTGTTGCAGGAAAGTCGATATCGATCGTTCGCGACCACGGCTGGCCGTTGAGTCGCCCGCCGATCGTTACGGTTGCTGCGCCCGACTTGTCGTATCGGCCAAAGATGAGCAGCGGCCTGTCGGCGAAGAGGTCGGGAACCGGGTTTGGCGTCAAGTCGTGGACTGTGCCCGTTGCTGTGACCGTCACGTCGGTCAGGATCGGCGTTTGCGTCCTCTTGAGGAAGCGCGCCACGGCGGGGTCTGCGTCGGAGGCGAGCGTCACGATCTCGGAATCCCCGCGGCCCTCGGCGCTCATCTGGTCGATGAGGAACCTGTTGACCGAGTCGCCGATCCCGAACGTGAAGAGCCTCGCGTTTGCCTGGTTCTTGTGCACCATGGCGAGGACGTTGAAGTCGTCACCTACGTAGCCGTCGGAGTTAAACACGACGATCTTTGTGCGCCCGTCATTCGCAGGCGCCGACATTGTTTCCTTCAGAGGCGGGAGGAGGTCTGTGCCGCCGCCCGCTGTCAGGCCTCTCACGAACTGCTTTGCTTCGTTCACGCGCTCTGGCGTGTTCGGGACGGGCTCGGGCCAGAGTTTGTTCACTGACGTCGTGAACGTGACGATGTTGAACACGTCGTCGGGCCGGAGTTTGTCGATCATTGCGAGCGTGAGTTCTTTTGACTTCGCCAGCGGATAGCCCTCCTGGCTGCCGCTCTGGTCGATCACGAAGTCGACCTCGCGGGGTGCGGCGTACTGCTCGACGTCGCCGCGCGGCGGCAGTACGGTCAGGCAGAACGATCCTTCGCTGTCTGTGATGAGGCCCTCGGTCACTCCGTTTCCTGCCGGCGTCCACTTGAGGATGAAGTCGCGGTTAGGAATCTCGTCT
>DATLWQ010000026.1:0-12788 GCA_035576225.1 Fimbriimonadaceae bacterium
GAGAGACGGGCCTGATCGGTGGAGAGCGCGTCAGAAAGAACGATCCGCGCGTCTGTTTGCTCGGCGACCTCGACGAGTTCAACGCCGCGCTCGGGCTTGCATCGGCGCACGCCGGTCGATTTACCGGGCTCGATGTCTTGCTGCGCATCCAGAAGGCTGTGTTTTCTCTTGGTGCTGAGGTCGCATCGCCGGATGAAAGGTGGCGGGCCGAAGGGCTGGAAGCACTGACATCAGAATTGGAGGGGCAGATCGATGAATGGACGGAGGCGCTCCCGCCTCTGACGAACTTCATCCTGCCTGGCGGTACACTCTTGAGCGCGAGCCTCCACCTTGCAAGGGCGGTCTGTCGGCACGCAGAGCGGTCGATGGTCGGCCTTAGCCTGGAAACGGAAGTCCGTAGCGAGGCGTTAGTATTCATGAACAGGGCAAGCGACTGGCTCTTCTGCGCTGCTCGCGCCGCCAATAGCGAGGCCGGCGTTGCGGACGTGCCCTGGTCAGGAGAATCGAGTTGATCTGTGTAGCGATCATATGCCTGCAGGCTCAGAACAATGGGCCTACGCCCAACGAGATCGTCCAGCGGATGCTGACGAAGTACGTGTCAGCGCAGTCGCTCACGGGCACGATCGACTCGGAGACCTCGGACGGGAAGGGCACGGTCAAGAACCTCATCACGGTCAGTTACCAGCGCCCGACGTTCATTTCTGTACACATGACGATCAAGGGACGGAACGGACTCCCAATGTCTCTTGTGAGCGACGGCGAGAATTTCCGCTATGACCCACCGATGAAGGAGTCGCTCGTGCCACCGCAGCCGCGTGAGCGACTGATCGAGCCCGTTACGGTCAAGAACCAACTGACCGGCGCCACTTTGGTGCAGGACATCGGCATGATCTATAACGCGGCGCACGCGTCGCTGGTCGCCTCCACGGCTCTGGACATTCTGATCGGGTTTCGGGCGCACCTGAAGGATCTACAGATCCACGTTGCGACCCTGAACCTGATCAAGACGAACGTGGCGGACGACGGTTCGAAGACGTATCTTGTGGGCGGCACATGGAGGCAGAACAAGGACGATCAGGCACTGAGCACTTATCAAATGCTGATCTCCGACCAATGGGACCTGCTCCAGTTCAGACTCGTCGAACCGATCGGAGTGAACAACAAACTAGTGCCCTTGACTATCACGGAAAAGGTGAACGTCAAGACCGATGTCCCCGTTCCGGCTAGCACTTTTAAGATCGACTAGCGTCTTTAGTCGTAGAAGTCCCGGCCATCGCCGGGGATAAGGTACATTTTTGTCAGGATTGAGGCCGTCTCTATGGAGCCCAAGTTTGGATTTGGTGAACTGAAAAAAGGCATGAAGGCCCGCGTCTCGAGCGTCGAGGGCTCGCGGCCGGACACCGTCAGACTTATGGAACTGGGCCTCACGCCCGGAACGGAGTTCACGGTCACGAAGATCGCTCCGCTGGGAGACCCGATCGAGATCAGCGTCAGGGGATATAGGCTCTGCCTTAGAAGGAAGGAGAGCACAGACATCAGGCTTGAACTGGTGGAGTAGTGGCCACTTCAGCAGAGAGCCGAACGAAGTCTCCCCTCGTCGCCCTGGTGGGGAACCCGAACGCAGGGAAGTCGAGCCTCTTCAACGCACTGACCGGCTCTCAGCAAAAGATCGGAAACTATCCCGGCGTCACCGTCGAGAAGATCAGCGGATGGATGTCACTCGACGGCACCCGGATCGAGTGCGTCGACGTTCCCGGGCTCTACAGCATGCGCGCCGTCTCGGCTGACGAGTCGGTGGCAACGGAAGTCATATCGGCAGAGGTCGGCGAGCGGCCCGACCTGATGGTCTACGTTCTCGACTCTGCGAACCTCGAGCGCAATTTGTTCTTCTACAGCCAACTCGTCGAAGGCGAGGTGCCGGTTGTCGTCGCGGTGACGATGACCGACGTCTTGGAGCGGGAGGGCAAGAGACTTGACGCAGAGCGCCTCTCAGAACTTCTCAAGGCTCCAGTGGTCGCGGTCGTCGCACATAAGAGGGTGGGTGTAGACGACCTCAAGTCTGCGATCCTCGCCGCGCTCCGTCGCCCGAGCGTGCCGTTGCTCGACATGGGTTACCCCCCGATGGTCGCTCAGGCGGTGGAGGGGCTTTGCTCCGAAACGGGCCTCGATAAGAAGGCCGCTACGCGCGCACTGCTCGAAGACAACGACGAAGCCCGGAGCGCAGTCGTCAACGATCCTGCGACCTTGGACAAGATCGACGCGCAGCGCGCGAAGATCCTTGGCGACCACGGGAGCGGGCACACGATCGACGCCCAGGCGCGCTACGCTTGGGCGGCGCACGTGACGCGCGAGTCCGTGAAGAAGACCAAGGACGTCGCGCACACGCCGACGGACTTCTGGGACCGGATTCTGACGCACCGAGTGTTCGGCCTGATCATCTTTGTCGCCGTCATGTACTTGGTCTTTCAGTCGATCTACACACTGGCGGCGCCCGTGATGGATCTGATCGACCTCGGCTTCGACGCGCTCAAGGGCCTGGTGACGCCGCTGCTCGGTTCGATGCCTGTCGTGCAGTCGCTGGTCGTCGACGGCGTGATCACGGGGATCGGCGCGGTGCTCGTATTCTTGCCGCAGATCTGCATCCTGTTCTTCTTCATCTCCGTCCTCGAGGGGACCGGTTACTTGGCGCGAGCTGCATTCTTGATGGACCGGCTGCTCGGCTGGTGCGGACTGAACGGGCGGGCGTTCATCCCGCTGCTATCCAGTTTTGCGTGCGCCGTGCCCGGGATCATGGCCGCGAGGGTCATGCCGGACTCGAAGAGCCGGCTTGCGACAGTGATGGTGGCTCCTCTGATGAGTTGCAGCGCGCGGCTGCCAGTCTACATTCTGCTCATCGGCGCCTTCATCGAGCCGCAATATGGTCCGGCCTGGGCGGGTCTCGCACTGTTCGGGATGCACTTTGTCGGTCTGTTCGTAGCCATCCCCGTCGTGTTCGTGCTGAACCGAGGCGTGCTCAAGGGCAAGCGACTGCCGTTTACCCTGGAACTGCCGCGGTATCAGACACCGCGGTGGAAGGACGTGGGCCTGTCGGTTTACACGCGAGCACGGATGTTCCTCCAGACGGCGGGGACGATCATCTTTGCGATGTCAATCGTGATCTGGGCGCTACTGTTCTTCCCGCGCAGCGACGCGGCGACGGCGCAGTACAAAAAGGACTTTACGACCCTAAGCGCCCAGGAGAAGGCTGAAACGAGCCAGTCGAAGTACGTAGCACAGCGGCACTTGCGCGACTCTTATCTCGGGCAGTTCGGCCGCACAATCGAGCCGGCGTTCATCCCGGCCGGGTTCGACTGGCGCCTGACGACGGGCATCCTCGCGGCTTTCCCGGCCCGCGAGGTCGTGATTCCCGCTCTGGGCATTATCTTCAGCCTCGGGGACGACGTGGACGAGGGGTCGACCGACCTGCGAAGCGCTCTCCATCGCGCTACTTGGCCTGACGGACGACCGCTGATGACGCCGTGGAACGCGGTCAGCATGATGGTGTTCTTTGCGCTGTGCTGTCAATGCATGGCGACGCTGGCGACGATCAAGCGAGAGACGAACTCTTGGAAGTGGCCCTTGCTCGCCTTCTCGTATATGACGACTCTGGCTTATATCGCGGCGGTTGGCATCAACTGGCTGGGGAGGACGCTCTCGTGAGTTTCGTAGAGGGAGCGATCGTCTTTGTGGCGGTAAGCGGCGCCGTGTACATGGTAGTCCGGCAGTTCATCAAGCCGTTCGGCAGCGCGAAAGGGAGTTGTCGCGCTTGTGGCGAGGTCTGCAGTTGCGAGCAGACTGAGAGCAAGAAGAAGCACGATTGCTGCGGGTAATGTTTCGGGAACTTGAGCGAGAAAGAGAACGCCCCGACGAAGGAAGAACCCCGCCGATGGCCGGTCGTGTCGCTCGTCCTTGCGTGCCTCTTCATCGCTCTCTATTGGGCCCGCCCGACTCAGACTGAAGCCCTGACGATTTGGCCGAGTTGGCTGTTCGCGCTGGCGGGGCTCGTCGCTACGTTTCCCTGGAGAAAGAGGAGGCTCGGCGGTTTCTTAAGGGTTCCGCTCCTGGCGTGGTTGGTCTTGGCGCTTGGTTTCTCGGAAGTTTGGCGCGTCGTGCTGTTGCCCCGCGAGGGAGAGACTCACGACGTGCGTGTAGCGACGATCAACTGCGCGGGCGAAATGACCGGCGCGCTGCAAGAGGTCGCCCGGACGAAGCCGGACATCGTGCTCGTCCAAGAATCAGACGAGTCAATCGACCCGAAGGCGATGGCCGAACAGTATCTCGGTCCGGGATACGACGCCGTCGTCGGCATCGACGACTCGGTCATTGTCAAAGGGAAGATCGTGCATTCGGACCGCGGCAAGGTGAACCACACCCTCGTGACGGCAGTCCTGGAGAACGGCAAGACGATCGACATCGTCAGCATGCGCATGCACGCCCCGTACGTGCGCGTCGACTACTGGTCGCTCGACTGTTGGATGCAGTATCAGAACCACCGCTTGGCGCACATCGAAGAACTGGACGAGATTTGGAGCCGCGTCAAGAGAAAGAGGACTGGGGCACCACTCGTCATGGGGGGAGACTTCAATCTCGTACCAGACCCGATGGAGAACGACGTCTTCCAGGGGGACATGACCGACTCCTATCGGGCGGCCGGTCGAGGCTGGTACGGAACGGCGCTTTCGATGATCCCGTGGTTCAGGATCGACAAAGTCTGGTGCTCGAGTGGGTTACGTCCGATCGGGACCTGGTCCAACACGAGCGCGGTCTCGGACCATAGGTTCGTCGTCGCAGACTTCGACTGGGCGGATCATAGGTAGTCGAGTTCGCGAAGGATCGTGGCATTCTGACGCCACTCGCTGCGGACTTTGACGAAGAGTTCCAGGAACACCTTCTGGCCGAGCATTTGCTCGATCTCCTTGCGCGCCTCGCTTCCGATCTTGGTAAGCATGGCGCCCTTCTTTCCGATCACGATCGCCTTCTGTCCAGCGCGCTCGACGAGGATGACGACGGTGATGTAGGCGATCCCGTTCTCTTCCTCCCAAGACTCTGTGTAAGTGGCGAGTGAGTGCGGGACTTCCTCCCGTGTGAGCATAAGCGCCTTTTCACGCACGAGTTCCGAGGCGAGGACGCTCATCGGCTGGTCAGTGACCATGCCCGGATCGTAGTGTGGCTCCCCTTCGGGCAAGTGCTCGACGAGCAGCCCGACGAGCAGATCGACGTTCTGGCCCTTCTTGAGGCTCGTCATCATTTCACTCCCGCACTGGAAGAGACTTGTATAAGCCTTGTAGCGCTCTTCGACGTCCTCTGCCTTGAGCAGATCCATTTTGTTCATGCAGAGCACCGCCCTGTCCTTGTTGCCCTCTGTGAGCGCGCCCGTGTCGCGCAGCATTGCGGCCAGGTCTTGGTCGTCTTTGCTCGGCGGTTTGCTCGCGTCGACCATCACGAGCAGGAGGTCGACGTCGCGCACCGATTGTTTGGCAGTCTCATTGAGCGCCTTGCCGAGCCTGTGTCGAGGGGTGTGAACGCCGGGCGTATCGACGAAAACGATCTGCCAGTCGTCGGTCGTGGCGATCGCGACTGTACGTCTGCGTGTCGTCTGGGCCTTGTCGGAGACGATGGTCACCTTCTGGCCGACCACGTGGTTGATGAGCGTGCTCTTGCCGACGTTGGGCCGACCTACGATCGCGACCACACCGGATCGGAAACTCATTGCCGCTTTCTGAAGAGGACTCCGATCCCGGCCTCGTCGAACGTGCGGTCAGCGCCCTCTTTGCGAGCGGTCGCCGTCTCTTCAGAGCCGCGCCGTCCCTTGCGCCCGTGTTGGCGCCTTCCGCGGCCGCCTCTGCGACCTCGTGACTTGGGCTGCGGCGGCTCTTCCTCCTCTTCCTGGTCGACATCGAGCATCGAAGGCTTCAGGAGCAGGTCGTCGGCGTGCTGCTCGGACCAGTTTTCCTCGACCCACTCATCGAGTTTCATGATCTGCACGTCGAACTGGACGGAGTCCCAGTGGACCGTGTTCTCGTCTCTTGGCTCGATGCTCTCGACGGTGAGGAGTTTGTCGGTGTCGGCGTTGAGAAGTTCCTCGATCTCCGCGCGGAGTCCGATGTAGAAGACATACGTCGAGCCGTCGATCGCCGTGAACCGCAGGCTGTTGCCCTCGATATCGATCCATTCGGCGGTCACGGGATCGTACGCCGACCAGTTGTTCGGCAGCGTGATCGTACGCTGGCCCGCACCCTGACAATGGATTGTGAGATACGGCTTGCGGACGTGGATCACGTCGTTGTCGAAGTTCCAGATGTGTGCTCCGGCCATCTGTCCAAGAGCGCGGAAGAGACCCGGTGTCACGACCGGCTCGCCAAGGAATACCGACTGCCACTGGGTGTCGTTCTCGCGATCCCCGGTGAAGTCCCGCGCGACAAAACTGGCCAGTCCCGTGTGCGTGTACTCGCCGAAGACGGTGGCGTCCTCGGGGATCGCGAAGTAACTAGGCTCGAGATGGCCGCCCTCCAGCATCTCGTCCTGCGGAAGCGAGGCGCAAAGCGGATGGCGCAGGTTGAGCAGCGTCGTGCCTGGTCGCGAGTGGAACGGCTGCGGCTTGAGCGCGATGCCCGTGACTTCGCGGACCCTCTCGAGCGCGTCGCGGCCAGCCTCGAACAGTCCGGCGCTGTACAGCCAGAAGAGGACCTTGTTGTCGCACTGCAGGCGCGTCTTGATCGCGCTGCGCACTTCGGGGCGCACGTCCCACGCGTTGAGGAAGACGTAGAGGCGCGACTCGGGGAAGTTCTCGCGGTGCGCCAGGTCACTGAGGAGATAGAAGGATGCGCTGAGACCCGAGCGGAGCACCGACTCGCGGACGTTCTGTACGAGTTCGGCAAAGGCCTGCGTGTCGACGAGGTACGCGAGTGACCGCTCATCGACCAGTACGGCGACGTCGGTTCCGCCGTAGTGCGCCGCATACCGCTGTGAGAACGCGTCTTCGACCTTGCGGGCGCGCTCCCAGATTCCGCGCGATGTGAGCCAACCTCCGGCCCAAGAATCGATCCAGGCGACGCCGCTCTTGTGAGCCAGCGCCGCACCGATGCTGCGCCAGTGCGCGCTTTCGAGCGCCTGGGGCGTCTTCATTACAGGGTTCTGGGGATCGGGGTCCGACGCGCTGCCGCTGATCGGCGTTTTGAAGTCGTCTTCGCTGATGAAAACCTTGCCGTTCAGCGAAAGGCTGTCGATCGGGCAAGGGAAGGGGGCCGAGCCGCCGGGCTCGCGGCCTTTGTAACTCGAAGGTCCGCTGACGTAGTCGACGTCGGGACACCGCAGGATCTTGCCAAGTGAGAGGTGCCCGCTCCCGGGGTGCGACCACTCGAAGGTGTAGCCATAGTTCACGCCGACCAGCCACCAGCCCTCGCTCGCAGACTTTGCGGCGTAGGCGAGTTGTGCGATGCGGTCGGCGGTGACGTCGCTCAGAAAGAGGTTGTAGTCGACCCATCTTCGCGCGTGGCGCCCGATCCTGACGAACTCCTCACCTGACTTTCCATTGGTCGGCTGGGGGACTTCGACCGTATCGAATTCTGCCTTACCATCGAACCACGAAGCGCGCAGAGACACCACGTCGTCGCGATAGCGGTGGCGCAGCCACTGGCCAAACCGGCGTTGCGCCGCGGGAGTGGGGTCGTACGACTCGCCGACTTTGAAGAACCATCCGTCGTGGTCGATGTGGACACCGACGATCTTGTCCGATCCTTTGGAGGACTTGACGTTCTTGATGAATTCAGCGAGTGCGGTCTCCGCGTCCTTCCAGAACTCGTCATCGCACATGCTCGGCTCGTCGGCCCTTCTGTTTCGGGCACGGCTGTCCTTGTAGTTTCTGTCCCAGTTCTTGGGAGCGGTGACGAACGCGCGCACCACGATATAGCCGTCGCCAATCACGTCGTCGAGCGCTGCGACCTGACTCATCAGCGTGTCGGCGGCGGCTTTCGGACCATCTTTGTCGACGATTAGTTCGACGATGAGGCTGAACAGACGAACGCCGTTCTCGGCCGCCATGCGCGCCTCATCGATCGCGGTCTCCTGCGTCTTTTCGTCGCTGATGCCGACGACGAGGGCAAACGGGGGGACGATCCTCTTGCGGACAGAGATGGACGGGATGCCTTCCTGCAAGACGACCTGTGCAGCGTCTTCTGGGATCCGGATGTGCTTTCTTTTCGGCGGCTCGGGCTTTGTCTCCTTTTTCGCTCTCGTCGTGCGCGCCTTTTTAGTTTCAGTCGGCTTCTCTTCCAGTTCTGTCTTGGCCCTTGCCGGCTCCGCCGTTTTCGTTCTTGCGTGTGCTGCGGTCGGGGTCGCCTGGCGCGGTCGCCATGTTAGGCGCGCGAGCACGTCTTCGGCCCCTTCCGGCGCGATGATCTCTGGGGCTGGAAGCGTGTCGGCCGTTTCCGATGTCTCAATGTCGGTGCGCTTGGCAGACCGCCGTCTGGGCTTTTCCTTCTTGGATCCCGAAGGGCTCTTCTCGGACTTACGGAGCCCGGTGCGCCTCTTGGGTTGGGCCTCTGTCTCCGGCTTCTGCTCCTCTCCTGTTGGTGTCGCGTTTTCAGATTGTGCGGTGACTTCCGCAGGGGTCTCGTCTTCGTTTTTCTTTGGCATGGTGTAGCCGCTTGCTAGGTCTATCTGTACGGGCGTTCGCCTGCGTCCAGGTTCGCATGTCTCAATCGCCGGTGGGCCGGTAGTTGCCTCGTCCCGGGGAGGGAGCCATAGGAACGACCCCATTATGGCAGAAGGCCGGGCCCCAGCGGAGATTTCCAGGACTCCCTCCTAAATTTGCCAGGTAGGCCTGCCGAACATTCAGATGAGCCCTCATCGGAGGAGACTTCATATGAACACATCGCTTATGGCCAGCCTGGTTCGAACAGGTGCAAAGGAGGCGCTGATCCAAGCAGCGTCCCTGGCCGCTGGACGGAGTCCAGGGTTCAAGGTAGACACCGGTCCACCCGTTCCCGGGGCGCCGCCGCCCACAGGGGCGGTCGCGACCCAGAAGGAAGTTCTAGCCAACGAGCAGAAGCCTCAGGCAGAGATACTGGACCTTCTGGATCAGATCCTCCCGGTCGACCTCACCACCATCGTCGCTCCCGGCGGCAAACCCTCTCAAGGTCAGCCCACAGACACGTCGTTTCTCGGAGTGCGCCTTGGCGACATCAAGGCCTCGCTGAAGTCCGACCCACTCTCGCTCGATCTGGCCTCGGTGCTTCAGGCGTTCGGCATCAAACTGCCGACGAACATGACGGCGACCGACTTGGTCAATTTGAAGAAGGAGATAGCGGACAAGATCGTGTCTCTTGATCTTCCGCCTAACGTCCGCGGGCTGTTCGCGACCGTGATCCAAGCGGCCGACGACACTCTCCGCGCCCAGTATCACCCGTTAGGCGTCGTCCACTGTGGCGACCCGGTGGTGCCGCCGCAGACGATGTCTGGGGGCCAGGGGTCGATCCTGCCAAGTCCGACTCCCATGCCTCCAGTCCTTGCGGGAGACCTCAAGGTCATCGCCTCGATACCGCTCAAGCCCGGCGGCAGTTTGAAACTGGATCCGTCTCCAGTCGGCCCGCCGATCCATATCGGCGACGTGACCGTCGCCAGCGGCCAGATTGGTCTTGACAATAGAGTGGTCGGACCTCCGGTCATAGTCCCCTCGTCAGCGGGCGGTGGATCGGGCACGAGTCTGGAATCCGGCGTCGTCAACCCGGCGACAAACCTCAGCGGCGGCGCCCCAATGCCGTTCGTGACGGACGGCACCATCACCTTGAACGACCCTGTTCCGGTTGGTGCGCCTGTGGCCGGGAAGATTGACTCACCGGGCATCAAGTCAACCGTGGGTACTTTAGAGCGGCAGGTCGTCGACGCACTTAAGGTGACGTCAGTGTCCGTCCAGTCGGGCACTCCGAAGAACGCGACGAGCCCGATCCTCAACACGGTCGTTGCTTTGCAGCAGGCGGCACAGTCGGAAGTACCGATCGAAGTGCCTGGAGTGAAGTCCGACGCCACTAAAGCGGCCGAGGAGTCGTCTGCACTCAAGACTCCGGAATCGAGTGCAAGCGGTACGGCGGAAGCCCAGCAGGAGCAACCTGCGATCGAGGCTTCGCCACTCAACAAGAAGCCGACGCAAAAGACGACTGAGAAGCCAGCGGAAGGCACTGTCGAATCTCAGGACGATGCAAAAGACAAGAAGCAGACGCTCTCAGAGCCGCAGTCGAAAACGCAAGACGCGCCCGCCGTCGCGAAGACCGTGACGACCCGCGTCCACCAGACGTCCAAGGCCGCAATGTCACAGCCGATCCAGCCATCAACCCGCGCGGAAGTTATCGCAAAGGTCACGGATCAGATCCAGCAGATGGCCGCGGCGAACGGCAACGGCAGGACAACGATCAAACTAAGCCCGGACGACCTCGGCACGATCACCTTGGTCGTCAAGACGCTTGGCGACAACGTTGAGGCACGACTGACGGCGAGCGACAATCGCGTCCGCTTCGCGCTTTCGCACCACAGGGCAGACCTCGTCCAAAGCGTGCAAGGACGGGGGCTCTCTCTCAACCACCTATCTGTCGGACACGAAGGCAGCGCTGACGCGTGGGCCGGATACCAGAACTCGCCGAACGGCAACGGTAGCAACAACTCCCAGAGCCAGGCGACACGACAAGACTTCGAGCGCAGCGCGGCACTTTGGAGCGGCCGCGCGGACGCGACTCTCGTCCCAACCGCTTCGGCGGCCTCCTATGCGGGAAGCCTCCGGGGCCTCGACACACTCGCATAGAGGAACCAAGAAATGAATCCAGTTACACCAGTCAACGGCTTCCAGTACGCGGGCGCAACGCCCGTACCGCCGAAGTCAGACCTGGACATGCAGACATTCATGCGCCTGCTGACCGTCCAGTTGGTCAACCAGAACCCCTTGGAGCCCATGACCGACCGCGACTTCTTCGCACAGATGGCACAACTCGGCCAAGTCCAGGGACTGGACGCAGTCCAGAAGACCCTGGATCTGGGTCAGGCCTCCAATCTGATCGGCAAGACGGTCACGGCCGTGCGGCCGTTCACCGATGCGAACTCAGGCGGCGTCGCTAGCCTCATAACTGGCAAGGTCGTCCGCGTAAGCATGAAGAACGGTAAGCAGGTCCTCGGTGTCCAAGACTCCAACGGCGGAACCGTTGACATCGAGATGGGCAACATCCAAGAAATCGACCAGTAAGAGCCATGGAAAACAAGATCCAAAACTCCCAGATCCAGCAGTTGGTGCAGACGCGCACCGCGCCCGCCGCGCAGCCCGTCGCAAAGCCAAGTACAGGACCGGACTTCCAAGCGATCCTCGCTGACAGGCTGAAACTGAGCGGCCACGCCCAGACTCGGCTTCAGAGCCGAGAGATCGGCCTGGACGCCGGCGCGTGGGAGCGCGTCATGCAGGGCGTCGAGAAGGCGGCCGCAAAGGGAGCGAAGGAGTCGCTCGTGATGGTGGACGACGTGGCGCTGGTCGTCAGCGTCAAGAACCGGACGGTCATCACGGCGGTGGATCAGGCGAACTTGAAGGACAACGTCTTCACGAACATCGACAGTGCGGTGATCGTGTAGCGGACGACTCGACTTAGAAGGAAGGCGAAACAGGTGGACTCCGACCGATGGTCGGAGAGCCGACGCGAGGCCAGACGTGCCGAGCAGAGCCTTCCCGGGACTGAATACAACCTAGGAAGAAAAGACAAAAATGCTACAAGCAATGCTCGCTGGCGTCGCCAGCATCAAAGCGCAACAGACGCGCATGAACGTCATCGGCAACAACCTTGCCAACGTCAATACGACCGCCTACAAGGGCAGCCGCATCACGTTCCAGGACATGATCGCACAGACCCTGCGTGGCGCGTCCCGACCCTCCGGCACTCTCGGTGGTACGAACCCGATCCAGTTTGGACTCGGCGTACTGATCGGCGGCACGGACACGAACAACGAGCAGGGCTCGCTGAACACGACGAACCGCCCGACGGACTTTGCGATCCAGGGCAACGGGTTCTTCCAAGTCTCGAACAGCGACCGCATCGCGTTCACCCGCGACGGCGCATTCGACCTCGACGCGAAGGGAGACCTCGTCCACCGCGCCACAGGTGAGCGGATGCTCGGCTGGACCGCCGACCCCGCCACGGGCGCCATCGACACGAACGTGCCTATCGGTCCGTCGTCGTTCTTGAACATTCCGATCGGTGCGCGCACCGCCGTCCAACAGACGACCGAGATCAACTGGGTCGGCAACCTGGACGCGAGAGTCTTCGGCACGGCAGGCGTTACAGCCACGCAGGCGCTCGTCAACGTGATCGATCCCCTCGGTAACGATCACCAACTGACCCTGAACTTCCAGGAGTCGGCGAGTGGACTGCCGAACCAGTGGGACTGGAGCGTGACGGGCGACACGGGTACGACGGTGACTGGCTCCGGCACGCTTACTTTCGACCCGACGAACGGCACGTTGCAGACGGGCTCTCCCGGGAACATCACGGTCACGCCAGACCCGGCGACCGGCGTCCCCGCGTTCGACATCAGCCTGGACTTCACCGGTATTTCGCAGTTGGCGGCAGAGATGCAGGTCAACGCGAGCAACCAGAACGGCTTCGCTCCTGGCTCGCTGTCGTCGT
This sequence comes from Fimbriimonadaceae bacterium, assembly GCA_035576225.1. Lineage (GTDB taxonomy): Bacteria > Armatimonadota > Fimbriimonadia > Fimbriimonadales > Fimbriimonadaceae > JADFMN01. The sequence goes on from DATLWQ010000026.1 coordinate 12,693, forward strand.
TCAACGTCGGTCCGGACGGGATCATCACCGGCCTTTACACGAACGGCCTCACGAGACCGCTCGGCCAGATCAGCATGGCGGTCTTCCCGAACGCCA
>DATLWQ010000027.1:0-2386 GCA_035576225.1 Fimbriimonadaceae bacterium
CGACAACCCGGCGCGGTGGTGGGACATCATCAAGGGCGCTGACTGGCGGCACCCGCACGGCGCAGACAGCAGCATCGATGGACTGGAGAACCACCCGGTCGTGCAAGTGAGTTGGAACGACGCGATGGCCTATGCCAAGTGGGCGGGCAAGACGCTCCCGACCGAAGCGCAGTGGGAGTACGCGGCGAAGAAGGGGCTCGTCGGCGACCCAAAACACCCGAAGGCCAACATCTTCGAGGGGGAGTTCCCGTACCACAACACGGGGAAGGACGGATACATCACGACAGCACCGGTCGGATCGTTCCCTCCCGACTCCCTCGGGCTCTACGACATGGCCGGAAATGTGTGGGAATGGTGCCTAGACTGGTACAGACCTGACTACTACGAGCACAGCCCGCAGGACGATCCTCCTGGACCGGCAAGCGGCGATCCGGTGCTGCCGCAGAAGACGATCAGAGGTGGATCGTTCCTGTGCAACGCCGTGTACTGCCGCGGATACGAGCCGTCGACGCGTATGATGAGCCCGCCGGACGACGCGCACGACCACACGGGTTTTCGCTGCGTCGTGAACCCCTGACCGGTAAGATTGGATAGGAATGAGACTCCCGCCACAGTTCGGCTTTTTGGCCGCTACGGCCGTGGTCCTTCTCACGTTTGCGTGGAGCGAGGAGGCGGTCAGGCCGAAGGCGCCGGACGGCAAGGTGCACGTCACCTACTGGGAGAAGTGGACGGGGATCGAGTTCGACGCGATCAAGAGCGTCGTCGACGACTTCAACAACTCACAAGACCGCATCCACGTCGACCTGCTCAGCGTCAGCGGCATTCATAACAAGACGCTGATGGCGACCGCGGCGGGGGTTCCGCCCGACGTCGCCGGTCTCTACAGCGCCAACGTCGCGCAATACGTCTACGACGACGCGATCATTCCGCTCGACGACTACTGCAAGAAGGCGGGGATCAGCGCGAAGGACTACATCCCCGTCTATTGGGACATGGGCGTGATGGACGGGCACATCTACGCGCTGCCGACGACCCCGGCCACTAACGCACTTCACTACAACAAGGCTCTGTTCCAGCGCGCGGGGCTCGATCCGAACAGACCGCCAAAGACGATCGAGGAAATGGACGCCGACGCCAAGAAGATCACGTCCTACGACAAGGACGGCCGGCTCAAGGTCATGGGGTTCATGCACAACGAACCGGGCTGGTGGAACTGGGCGTGGGGCGAGTGGTTTGGCGGAAAGATGTGGAACGGCAAGGACACGATCACCTGCGATTCGCCGGAGAACATTCGCGGTTTTCGGTGGGTCCAGTCGTACTCCAAGCAGTTCGGTGCGACCAACCTGACAGACTTCAAGAGCGGTTTCGGCAAGTTCGATTCGCCGCAAAACGCCTTTATGGCGCAGAAGGTGGCGATGGAACTACAGGGCGTGTGGATGTCCAACTTCATCAACACCTACAACCCTCAGTTGCAGTGGGGAGCCGCGCCGTTCCCGTATCCAGCAGACAGGCCGGACCTGAAGGGTTCCACGATCGCGGAGTCCGACATCCTCGTCATCCCCCGCGGTGCAAAGCACCCGGACGAGGCGTTCGAGTTCATCAAGTACGTACAGTCACAGAAGGCGATGGAGAAACTGTGCCTGGGACAGAAGAAGCATTCGCCGCTCGCCAAGGCGAGCGACCAGTTTTATGAGGCGCACCCCAACCCGTTCATCCACCTCTTTACGGACATCGGAAAGAGCCCCAATGTAATCACGACTCCGAAGATCGCGATCTGGCCCGAATACCAGGCGGAACTGCGCGACGCGTTCGACCAGATAACGGTCGAAGGCATCGACCCTGCGGTGGCGCTTAAGAGGGTCAAAGACCGGATGCAGCCGCAACTAGACCGCTATCTCGAACAGAAGAGGCTTCGGGCGGAGGCTAAGCGCAAATGACCGCGCGCAAGGCAGAGCAGCGCGCGGGCTACATGTTCGCGATGCCGTGGTTCATCGGCTTTTCGGTGTTCCTCGCGTATCCGATCCTCGCAAGCATCTACTTCAGTTTCACCGAGTACTCGGTGCTCAAGCCGCCGCTGTGGGTCGGGCTCGACAACTACTCGGCGCTCATCCGTGACGACGTCTTTTGGAAGTCGCTCTACAACACTCTGTTCTTCGCCGCGCTTTTCATCCCGATCGGCACGTTCGTCGCGATCGGCCTTGCACTGCTGTTGAACACGAAGGTACGCGGGATGGCGTTCTACCGAACGGTGTTCTTCCTGCCTTCTCTTGTACCGGTCGTCTCTCTGGCGATCCTGTGGCTGTGGCTGTTCAACGGCGAGTACGGCCTGATCAACGCGATCCTCGGTTGGTTCGGAATCAATGGGCCGAACTGGCTCGGCTCGCCT